>JAEUIG010000766.1 GCA_016795125.1 Planctomycetaceae bacterium
CGATCCGCACGACGTTCTCAGCGGGCTGGTCGAGCGGGTCGCGACGGCCAAGTCGCTGCTCGCCCGCGTTCCGGAGATCAAGTTTCCGATCCAGGAGGGGGACCTGAAAGGGGTCAACGTCGTCCTGAGTCGGGAGGATCTGAGGGAGTTTTTCAGCCGTCACCAGCAGGAAATGAGCGGTCTGGTAAACAGGCTGCGCCCGCACGCAGGGACTGTGGCAGGCCCACTGCGATCGGTCGTCGTCGTGTGCGGCGATGGGGAGTTCGCACCGCTGAACGAACTGCTGCAAGACCTGCTGGGGGAGGCCGAGCCGCTGCCAACGACGGTGATCGCCGATGGCGCTGCACTCGCTGCCCGGACCATCAAGCCCAGCCGCCGGGCAAAACAGTCGCCCGTGCTGACTCTCGCGACGCGCTTCGTAAAGCGTCACTCCGATGTGCTCAAACTTGCCGCTCTCTCGACAACGGCCGCTGCGGCCGACGCTCCTCCCGCAGGAAACTGGGAGATCGCTGCACGACAACTGATTGCCGCGGGAGAGACGAACGAGGCGCGCCAGTATCTGCAGCGCGTGATCTACAGGGCGACGCAAATTCTGGAATCTCTCCCGGGCGGCGCATCGCGCGCCAGCCAGGCACCCGCGCCGGAATCGCAGCGCTCTGCGATCTGGACGCCAGACAAGGGCCGCCTGTTCACGGCGGAGCCGGCCGCTCCGCCCCGTCCTCAGCCGCTCGCAGAAGCCGAGGCGATTCTGGAGAATGCGCGGCAGATTCTCGAGCGCAGCCGCGGCAGCGTGGAGAAAATCCGCGACGCGGTTGGACTGTCGCATCTCGCCGATCAGCGAGTTGCCGGCGTCGGCATTCAGGAGAAGCACCACATTCTGCTGGGCGTGGTCGACGTGCACTGCCGTGCGGCGGAACTGCTGGAAGGCCCGCAGAACTTCGACGTCGCCATCGAGAAACTGCAGTGTGCGCTCAACCACCGACAGAATGACGAACGTGTCCGCGATCGACTCGCAGCTCGCTACCAGGCCCAGGCGCGCTATCTCAAGGACCAGGGAGAGGTTGAGCAGGCGCGCAACATGCTCCGCATGGCGGCCAAGTACGCCTTCGACGATACTGAGATTTGGGAGGAGCTGGATCAGCTCGACAGCCTCGGGTGACGACCGTCTGCGGTGAGCGATGACGGCTAACGGGTCTCCGCTCGCGCCGGCCCGCCGATGCTGATCCGGACAACCATTGCGGTGAGGGAGTCCCAAGCGCGGGGTGGTCGCAACGCGGGCGCGAATGTCCGCCGGAGATGACCGCCAGACCGGAGGCGGATGCATATTCGTAAGTCGTGACGTTGTGAAACAGGCCGTTGAGCTCGCAAAGGTCGTCAAGTGAACTGCGCCGCTCACGGAATCAAATCTGGAACCTTGGACATGGCGGCGGGCGCGGATCGGAGTAGTTCGTGGAGCACTCGGCGCCTGTTTCGTGGAACCTTCCGGCGGGGCATGCCGGCGGTCGGCGCGGCACGACCCGACCCTGCAACGCAACATGCCTGACGCCCTGACAATGCGCTACCAGGAACTGGCCGAACGAGTACTCGGTCAGGGGCATCTGGGGTACGGTCGCACCGAAGACTGGCTGATGCAGTCCGGACGCTGGCTGCATCACCCGCTGGTGCCCGGCGGCGGGTCGTTCGCCGACTATTTTCGGGCCGCCCTCGATCACCACGTCGCGCTCCTGTGCGCCGTCAATCTTGATCCCGAGGACGCCGCTTGCGCCCGCGACTTTGACGAGTTCCTCCGCATCGTCCTCGACTGGATCCTGGACGTGCCGCTGGAGCTGCTGCTCAAGAGCCGCGAGCCGCTGGGACTCGTCGTCAGCGGCCGGCAGTCGGGTCAGGCGTTTGGCTCGCAGGTGATGCGCTGCGGCGGGCCGTCCCTGATCTTCTGGGAAGTCTTCCGCTCACTGCGACGTTCGCTCCGGCTCGAGGACTACTCCCGGCTCGGGGAGCAGATCGGCCAGACGCTCGTGCACGAGATGATCGGCCATCAACTGGCGTTCTGCGCCGAGTCCGGTTCGTGTCTCTCCCGCGACGATCTGCGCGACGTGCTGTCCGCGGCCGGGATTGACGAGCTCAAGCTGATTGGCCGGACGATGGTCAACGTGGATACGTTCCTGGACACCGACGATCTGCTGGCATCCCTGCAGCTGGTGGAATATGTTGTTTCACCCCGGAACATCGGCAAATACTTTGGAAATGTCGTTGAATTGATCGCATTCGCCGTCGAGGGCAGCCGTCCCGATTCGCATCAGCCCTATGACGACGTGCTCGCGGTGCTGAAGCGCAGTCTGTTGCGGCTGTCGAAACCGATCAGCGTTGGCGACGACGGCAGTGCGCTGTACCGGGGGTTCAGCTTCGAGTCGAGGCGGTTCGAGGAATACTTTATCGAGCACCGGGACGGCAAATGGCGAGAAACACGGGCGGCCCGTCTCGACGGCCGGTGGCTGTCGTTGTCGCGGATCGTGTCCGCCGCCGCTGACCGCCGAACGCAGCTGGAGTCTGTCGAAGCAATCGAGGTCGCCCCGCAGCAGCGGTTCATGCTGAACCTGTCCGGCAGCTCCTACTTGTTGCAGTTGGACGACCACGTTGCGCTCGCCACTCCGTTTGGGATCGCTGCGGGAGATTCGCTGGAGGCAGTGCCCGCGCTCGCGTTCAACAAATGCGGCGCGGCGGTTCGCGCCGAACCCTCCGGCTCGCCGCTGATCCGGCACTATACGGTGACCAACGACGCCGACCGCCCCGTGACGCTGCGCATCGTCCGTCTCGACATGTAAAGCCAGCAGGCTGGAGGAAGCAGAGAACGGCAATCGCCCTTCGCCAGCCGGGCATCAAAGGAGAGTCGCCGACCATCGCCGCCGGCCGTACCAAATCGTGCCGACCACTCCGCCGGTCATTAGCAGCACAATCGACGAAGGTTCAGGAACATTCACCGGTGTTGAAAACGTCATTCGAAACGCGGCATCTTGACCGGCGAGATTTCCCCACACATTCGTCGTGAGCATCGCGAATTCGCTGCCGTTGAACATGTTGACCCATTGGCCGCCGGCATAGACATCGGCGCCTCGGAAGCCCATGGCCGATTGTCCATTCACGTCATCGAAGAAACTGGAAGCGCTCAGAAACGCCACATACTGTTGGCCTGCGGTCAGAGAAAGATTTCCAGTATTGAAACGGAACTCCTCCCAGCCATCGAGGCCATGATTGTTGCTCGTGGACTGCATGGCGCTCTGATACAGGATCTGCCCCGTGGCGTGCCTGGCTCCGCTGTCCCATGCCATGACATAAGCTGCGAACTCTGTCGGGTCGGGCGCGTCTGGATTGTACGCCAGGTCGTCGAGCCAGAAGCTGAAGCTGTTCAGCACCGTTTCCAGGCCGACGACCGTGAACGTCTGGCCGTAAGTGGCAGCCCACGGCTCGCCGAAGCTTGAAACCGCGTACCCGTGATCCCAACCGGACTCCGTGTCAATCATTCCAGCTTCTGTCTTTGCAGTCGCCAGTGCCAACATCGTCGCACATGCCAGCCAGCGTGTCGTGCGTCGCATAATTGAATTGACCTTGAGTTGATCTGCGCCGCGCACGCCCGTCACCAAGTTCACTGTCGACGCCTCGGCCACCGGGAATCCGCCCCGAACACATGTCGTCC
>JAEUIG010000812.1 GCA_016795125.1 Planctomycetaceae bacterium
CATCGGACAATCAGCGATCTGCCGGACCTGCTGCGGACGGGTGACCTGCTGGTGCTCAATGAGACCCGCGTGCTGCCGGCGAGGCTGCAGGGGGTGCGGACGGCGACCGGCGGAAAGTGGGAGGGCCTGTTCCTCGCTGCGGCGGAGGACGGGGCGTGGCGGATCATCGGCAAGACCCGCGGCCGGTTGCAGGAGGGAGAATCGATCACGATTCAGCCGCCGGTCGACCGAGAATCTTCCAGTTCGCTTACTCTGCAGCTCGTCGCGCGCGGTGAAGAAGGGGAATGGCGCGCTCATCCGAACCTTCCGGGTGATCCGGCATCGCTGCTCGAACAGTTCGGGTCGATGCCGCTGCCGCCGTACATTCATCGCGACCAGCCACAAGCCGGGGACCGGGAGCGATACCAGACGGTCTATGCGCGGACGCCGGGCGCCGTCGCCGCACCGACGGCCGGCCTGCACTTCACCCCGGAACTGCTGGCGGCGTGTGCGGCCAGGGGAATTGGTTGCGCGGCCGTGACGCTGCATGTCGGACTGGGAACGTTTCGCCCGGTGACGGCGGCACGGCTCAGCGAACACGTCATGCATCGCGAGTGGTGCGAATTGCCGGAGGCGACCGTCGAGGCGATCGCCGCGACCCGCGCGCAAGGCGGCCGCATCGTGGCCGTCGGCACGACCGTCGTCCGGACGCTGGAGTCGGTCGCGGCGCGCGGGCCGCTCACGGCGTGGGGGGGTGAGACGGACCTGCTGATCCGCCCTCCGTACGAGTTCCGTGCTGTCGACGCACTGCTGACGAACTTCCACCTGCCGCGCTCAACACTGCTCGCACTCGTCTATGCCTTCGGTGGCCGCGACTTCCTGCGGCGCGCCTACGACGTGGCGATCGCGGAGAAGTACCGGTTTTACAGCTACGGGGATGCGATGCTGGTTGAGTAGCTGTCAGCCATCAGCGTTCAGAATCAGTGCTGCTGGAAGCTGACCGCTGAAAGCTGATCGCTCGCTACCGACCGGTAATGCCACCCGGTATGTTGCGGGAACACCGGATCGAACACCCATGACGGACGTGCTGGCGGAGATTGTCGAACACAAGCGGGGGGAGGTCGCTGCGGCGCAACACGCGAGACCGGTCAGCGATGTGCTGGCCGCCGCGCGGCTCGCACCTGCTCCGCGGGATTTCGTCGCAGCACTGCGCGCGGCGCCGTCGCCGGCGCTGATCGCCGAAGTCAAACGGCGATCGCCGTCGGGGGGCGAGATTCGCCCCGGGGCGAATGCGGTCGACGTGGCGACGACTTACGTACGACACGGAGCCGCCTGCCTCAGCGTATTGACGGATGCTCGCTACTTCGGTGGATGCCTGGATGATCTCTTCGATGTCCGGGCGGCCGTGCCGGTCCCCGTGCTGCGGAAGGACTTCATCATCGACCGCTACCAGGTTGTCGAGGCGCGTGCCACGTGCGCCGACTGCATCCTGCTCATTGCCGAATGCCTGCCGCAGTACCAGTTGCGCGATCTGCACGAGTACGCCCGCTCGCTCGGCATGCATACGCTGATCGAAATCTACGAGCCGGAGAACCTCGAGCGCGTCTTGTCGCTGTCGCCGCCGCTGGTCGGCGTCAACAACCGAAACCTGAAGATCATGCAGACCGACCTCGCGCATTCGCTCAGGCTGCGCGCCAAAGTGCCGACGGAGACGGTGTTCGTCAGTGAGAGCGGGATCAAGACGGCGGCGGACGTCGCGAGGCTGCGCGAGGCGGGCGTCGATGCCATGCTGATCGGCGAATCGCTGATGCGGGCTCCCGACATCGGCCGCGCCGTCGACGAACTCCTGATCCTCCCGTCCTGAACTCGCTTGCGGTTTCGCACCCCCATGTCCGCCGAACCCCGAGTCGCAGCCATCCGGTTCCTGCTGCGCGCCTTCGGGGCCGTCGATTGCCTCGCTCTCATCGCGGTGCTGATGCCGCGCGCAGTGATCGAGTCCGCGTCATTGCGGCTTGGGTTTGCACCGTTTTCTCCCGGTCCACTGGCCGAGTATCTGGCCCGCTCGACCTCGCTGCTCTATGCTCTGCACGGCGCTCTGATGTTGTATGTCGCGAGCGATGTGCCGCGGCACTGGGGCCTCATCCGCTGCCTCGGATTGCTGGCAGTGGTTCACGGCGTACTGATGCTGATGATCGACGTTCGGATCGGCATGCCCGGCTGGTGGTGCGCCATCGAAGGTCCAACCTTCGCCGCCTCAGGAATCGCGTTATGGATGCTGACGAATCGCGGTGAAGAAACGGAACAGGAGCGAACAGAGGCAACGGAGAATCTGTAGGTCTGGCCGTGCCTGACACAATGGATTTCCATTACGGCACTGCAAGCGAGGCCTGACTTCCATGTCGCGCGGATCATGGCAGGCATAGCATGACCTACGGGTCTTTGCCTGACACTGCCTCCGTTCTCTCTGTTACCTCATGTTTTTCCCTTTCGAGGAAAGGAATCTCCATGTTGACTCAAGAGGCGAGCGTCGAACATGTGCTGGTGGTGCCGACGGCGCTCTTTCACGAGCTGGGGCACTTCCAGGGCTTCCGGCCAGATGCCGGCCGGTATCTCGAAACTCTGCTGCAGCCGAGCCAGGTCAGCTACCGGCCGCGGCACGAAGTCGAGGAAGATCCGGGGTTTAAGCAGTTGATCCCGTACTGCATCTTTCGCCACGAGGGGAAGATCTTTCACTACACACGGGGAAAGCTGCAGGGGGAGGGCAGGCTGCGCAGCAAGCGCTCCGTCGGCATCGGAGGCCATATTTCGGCCGACGACAATCGCTCTGGCGTATCGGTTTACCGCGAGGCCATGCAGCGCGAGATCGCGGAGGAAGTCTTTGTCGAGACAGCCTTTAAGGAACGTTGCCTCGGCCTGATCAACGACGACGAAACCGAGGTCGGCAAGGTGCACCTGGGGATCGTTCACGTGTTTGAGCTGGAAGCGCCCAAAGTTCGCCCACGGGAAGAGTCGATCATACTGGCAGGGTTCGCGCCACCGTCAGAACTGGCACGTGAGCGCGAGCAGTTTGAATCCTGGTCGCAGATTTGTCTCGATCAGTTGCTGCAGACCTAGCGGATCGCACTGGCGGAGCCAGTGGCACGCGGACCGTGGTCCTGCAGTCCCTCACAACGACCGACCCCGCTTCAGACAAAGGAGTGTCTGCCGATGACGACCACCTCGCGCCGCCACATGCTTCGAGGCGCTGCCGCCACACTGCTTGGTTTCGGCGTTGCCGCCAGCGCTCAGGCCCAGGACCAGCTTCCCGGTCAGCTCACCGAAGCTCAGCTCGGCGAGATGATCACAGCACTCGGCATCAAGCCCGAGAAGCAGGAGCAGCGGTTCGACTTCGCCTTTAAGGCCAAGATGGGCGAAGAAGAATGGGAACTGTCGATGTCGAGCGTCCTCAGCCAGGACGGCAAGACCATCTGGGTGATGGCGTGGCTCGACCCGCTTCCGGAATCCGCCACTGCCGTGCCGCGCAACGCCTTGCTGCGCCTGCTCGCGGAAAACGACCACATCGGCAACGGGAAGTTCTTTGCGTACATCCCGTCGAACCGCCGGTTCGTCATGCAGAAGACCGTGGCGAACGAAAACATGACGAGCGCCAAGTTCAAGGTCGTGCTGCAGGACCTGGGAACGTCAGTCGTCGAAACACACCCGATCTGGGCAGTCAAAAACTGGTCGGAGAACCCGGCCGGCACAGCGGCCAACGCCGCCGCCCCCGCGCCGAAAGGCCCGGCCGGCGCCGCTGCCCAGCAGCCGGCGGCCCGTGCGGCGGACAACGCACGCCCGAATCAGCCGGTGCGTCGGTAATCGAAGTATCGAGAACGAGAATCAGAAACCCGGGGCCCTGCGGCCTCGGGTTTTTGCGTTGGCAGTCTCAGCCGCGTTGGTCGGTGCTCCCGAACCGATCGTAATCCGTCAATACTTGCGGCGGCCAGGCGGCGCGGAGGGCGTTCAGCACGGCGAAGACGTCGATGACCTCCTGGGCGATCGCGCCCGCGACCGGCGGCAGGTGGCCGAATGCGGCCAGCAGCATGCCGGCAATGCTGAGCAACATCCCGCCGACGGCGCTCTGCAATGCGATCCGTCGCATCCGCCCGCCGATGTGCAGCAGTTCGTCGACGCGCGACAGCTTGTTGTCCATCAGCACGGCGCCGGCCGCTTCCGAGGTGACTTCGCTCCGCTGGCCCATCGCCAGTCCCACGGTGGCCGCGACCATCGCCGGCGCATCGTTGATGCCGTCGCCGACATAGACCGTGTCGTTGCGGGCCGTTTCCTGTCGCACGATTTCCAGCTTCTCTTCGGGACTCTTGCCCGCGTACAGCTCGGTGATGCCGACCAGCCGCCCCAGGTATTCCACTTCTGACGCGCGGTCGCCGGAGACGAGCATGATCTTGCGGAACCCGTGCCGGGGCGCGAGGTGTCCGATGAACTGCGACCCCTCCTCCCGCGGCTCATCGCGAAACCGGTAAGTCGCGGCGTATCGGCCGTCGATCATGATCACGCACTCCAGCCCGCCGGAGGCCGCCGGCAGATCGGCGCGGACGGCCGGCTGCTCCTTCAGCAACTGCTTGACGCTCGTCACCCGCAGCGTGCATCCAGCAACGGTGGCGATCAGGCCCTCACCCGGCCGCTCCTGCACGAGTGCCACCGGCAGCAACGGCAGTCGTGCGGTTCGCGCCGCGACGACCACCGGCGTTGCCAGCGGGTGCTTGGAATACCGCTCGACGCTGGCCGCATATTGCAGCACGCTCGCTTCTTCGAACCCGGAAGCGACATGCTGCTCCGTGAGACGCGGCTCTCCGTAGGTGAGCGTACCGGTCTTATCGAGGATCATGGTCCGGCAGCGGCCGATCCGCTCGAGCACGGTCGGGTCACGGATGATGATGCTCCGCCGGGCCGCGAGGGAAATCGACCCGATGATCGCCACCGGGATCGCAATCAACAGCGGGCACGGCGTGGCGATCACCAGCACGGCCAGGAATCGCAACGGTTCTCCGCTGGCAACCCAGGCCGTCAATGCAATGGCCACTGCCAGCGGCGTGTAGAAGGCGCCGAGCTGGTCCCCCAGTCGTCGCAACTGAGGACGCTGCTGTTGCGACTGCTGCATCACCTGCATGATCCGCGCGTACCGCGAATCCACCGGCAGCCGCGTCGCTGCGATGCTCAGCGCCGACTCTCCGTTGATCGCACCGGACAACACTTCCGAGCCGACCGACTTCGAGACGCGATACGGTTCACCGGTCAAGTAAGCTTCGTCCATGTTGCCGTGCCCCTCGGCGACGACGCCGTCGACCGGGCAGACTTCGTGCGGCAAGACCTCCAGCACATCGCCGACGGCGATGTCCGTCAGTGGAATGTCGGCCAGTCCGGTTGCCGACCTGCGATGCGCGACCGACGGCATGCGGCGGGCGAGCGCATCGAGCACCGACGAGGCCCGCCGCACCGCGAACGACTCCAGCGCTTCGCCGCCCGACAGCATCAGCACCACCAGCGTTCCCGCCAGGTACTCGCCCAGCAGGATGGCCGTGACGATCGACAGGCCGGCGAGCAGGTCGGAACCGAACTGCCGCCGCAGCAGCTTGACGGCCAGTTCCATGACTAGAGGTCCGCCGCCGCCGGCCAGCCCGAACCACAGGACTGTGCGGGCCGTCGTTTCCGGAACACTCAGGGCGTACCGCAGGATCAGGTAGGTCGAGATGACCAGCAAAGTGATGGCAGCGATGACGGTATGCCGCCGCTCCCACCACCTCAACCAAAGTGCCGGTCGGGCCGCGGGGAAGTGTGGCGGACGTTGATCGGTCATCGTGGAACGGCCGTCAGGCTCAGGTTCAAATTGGAGGTTTCCCGGAAATCGCCGGTCCGACCGCAGCGTCAAAGTCGAAGAATCACCGTCACCCGGACGAATCCTCGTCGAGAATGCCGAGCGTCTCCATGCGACGATAGAGCCGGGGCCGCGTCAGTCCCAGCAGGGCCGCCGCCTGCGACTTGTTGGATCGGGCCGCGTTGAGCGCCCAGCGGATGTAATCCACTTCCACGCGTGCCAGCAGCTGCTCGAGATTGACCGGTTCGGCGGCCGACGACGGGCCGACCGACTGAGCATTGAGACCGGTGCGAAACCGGAACGGCAGGTTGTTCGGGGCGATCAGCGGAGTCGTGCATGCCTCGCGAGCCTCGCGGATGACGGCCTCAAGTTCGCAAATGTTTCCGGGCCAGTCGTAGTTCGCCATCTGCTCCCAGACCTCCGCCGAGAAGCCGCCAACCTGTCTGGAATCGCCGCGATTGAGTGATTCGAGGATGTCCTGGGCCAGCAGCGGCAGATCGTCGCGGCGGGCGCGCAGCGGCGGTACCTCAATGACGATCTCTGACAGCAGGTCGATAAACTCGGGCAGCAACCGCTCGTCGGCGCGCAGGTCGCTGAGCCGGCGATGGTCGGACGAGACCAGTTGCCATCCGGCGACGGAGCGGGCTTCGCGCTGTCCGCTGAGAAACTCCTGGATGTCGCGCGGCAGGTCGCCGACAGATTCCAGCAGCACGGTCCCGGCCCGCAGCTGTTCAACCGGGGGCTGGTCATCGACAGACAGCAGTCGCCGCAGCGTGAGCTTGAGTTCAATCGCCGGCGCCCGGCCGCAGTCCAGCGGCACGAACGCCCGCGACTTCCGGCCTCCGCCCTGATGGATGAGCTGCGCGAGTTGTCGACGGCCCGAGCCGATTTCGCCGTGAAGGTGAACCGAAGCGTTACATCCCGCTGCGACGCGGACCTGTTCTCGCAGCCGCCGCGCGGACGAACTCGTGCCCACCAGCGTGTGTTCGCCGAATTCGCGACGGAGTTGGCCGAACAGCATAGCCAGGGCGACATGCCGCTGCCGGGCTTCCGCTCCGTCGGCGGTACTTTCCGAATCACCGGGACCAATGATGCCGACAATTCGCGCCGCCGCGTCTGCCGATTCCTGCAGCAGGAAGTAATAGATCGTCCGCGGGTGCGGCGTCCCGTCGCGGTGCAGCAGTTCGGCCGGCGCCTGCGCCGACTGTCCGGCCAGGACTTCCGGCGGCGGACAGAGCCGCCCCGTCAGGCTGGCGACGGACTGTGAGTCGCCGCCGCTCGCATACTCGCACACCTGGCCGATCAGTTCGGCCGCATTCCAGCCAGTCAGTTGCTCGCAGCCGCGGTTAAAGAACAGCACCACCCGCCGCTCGCTGAGCACAAACACCGGCGTCGTGGCGTTGGACAGCCAGCTCAACAGGCCGCGACGTGGCCGCGAAACGCGTGGCATCGGAGCACAAATCCGAAACTCGAAGCTCGAAATTCGAAACAGGCAACCGCTTGATTCTATGCATATTCTTCGCTGCGGGATAATCGGCACCTAAAAAGCGGAATACGGTTGCCCACCTGACGATTCACCAGACGGCCATGGCAATTCTGTTCGGTACTCGAATGGCCGCAGTCAAACGTTGGCCGGCGAGAGTCGCCGTGTCAGCCGCCGCATGGTGCGCGACCCCAACAGGGTCGCAGACTGTCGCCGGGAGGTTGAGCGCAGCTCGCCGTCAGGCGAGCGGAGCGATACCCCCGGTCGACGTCGCGCAACATTCCTCCCTCCCCCCGTTTTTTCGGGGGGAGG
>JAEUIG010000813.1 GCA_016795125.1 Planctomycetaceae bacterium
CCTCCCCCCGAAAAAACGGGGGGAGGGAGAATGTCGCGCGACGCTGACCCGGGGGTATCGCTCCGCTCGCCTGACGGCGAACTGCGCTCAACCCCCGGCTACATTCTGCGACCCCGTCGGGGTCGTGCTGCCTGCGGCGCGGATACCGAGATTCGCGCCAGCCGAAAATCGAAAACAGCAACTTGAGTGACGAACAGAATTGCCTTCGGCCACCTTCTCCCCACTCGGCGGCCGGGTTCGCTCATCGAACGCACATCGTGGGGAGAAGGCCGCGATCCGCATCTGTCCCAGAATCGCGGACCGTCGTGTAGTAACAGCCGGCCGGGAATTCCGCTGAAGGTCTCGATGCCAATGCCGGCGCGCCCGCCGGGACGGCGATGTTGACCGCGCCTTCAGGTGATTCCATGAACCCCGTCAGTCCCCGCCTGCAGGCGGTCTCGATCGTCTGTGGCTGCTACGCCATCGGTTTCATCGCCGCGCCGCAACTCACGCCGCTGGTCGGACCGATCTACGCCATCCTGATCGCCATGTCCGCAAGTTCGGTGCTGGCGATGCTGGCCACGCTTGCGGCGCGACGGCATGTAGATCGCGCGTCCCGCACGCGGAAGCCGTAATCCCCGCGCGGCGGCCCGTCGTTCACCCGATCGCCCGGAACCCCTGTTTTTGAATGCGTCGCATGAGTGCTCCCCGCAACGAATCCTCGACGGCGACAAGCATCGCCGGCTGCCTCGGACTCGGACTGATTACGTCCAAGCTCCTCTATGCCTGGACCGGCAGCGCGAGCCTGTCGCTGTTGAGCGGCCTCGCGCTGGCGGCCCTGACGGCGGCGGTGGTGCTCTACGACGCCTGGCGGCACCCCGTCGAATGAGCGGGTTGCGATCGCGCTCAAACAAGCGCGGGGCAGGACACGGCGCTGCGGAATCGCGTTCGATCACACCGTCGCAGCGATTCCCGGAGTCCCGGAACGTCGCCGATTGCCGGGCGACGTGACTTCGGCAGAGTTTCAGGCCCGGCCAGCGAATGATCGTTCGCTCGGGGCGAAGACCGCCGGGGCGCTCGTAGAGAACACACGGGGCGAAGCCACGGCATTCCCGGGCTACGCGGTCCGGGGCTGATCCGCTTCGCTGCGCGGCAGCTCATCGCTGGCCCCGCGCTCGCGCTGGATGGCCTGGTAGACTTCCTCCCGATGGATGGACACATGCTTCGGAGCTTCGATGCCGAGGCGGACCTTGTCCCCCTGGATCGAGATCACCATCAGGGTGATCGAGTCTCCAATGATGATCTTCTCATCCTGCTTGCGGCTCAGCACCAGCATGGTCGCGTCCTCCATCGCAGTCGCAGAAACTGCCTGTCATTGTTCCACTTTAGGTCGGCAGCACCGCTAACCCTACGCCATTGCCGAACGTCCGGAAGCCGTTCCTTGCCGGAACTTGGAGCGCAACTGGCTCAACAAATCAGTTGTAGGATGCAGGGCCGCCGCGTTGGACATTGCCCGTGAGGAGGGATTGTGCAATTGTAAGGCTCGCACGGCCCGAGATAAGGGGAGACTCCCCTCCTCGGCCTGCGATTTCGCTCCCGCTTCAACCACCGCGGCAGGGATGCACCGGCCCGTCTGCACTGCACTCGACTGATGTCCGTCCCTGCCTCTCCCGCCGCGCCGACGCATTCCGGGCAGCCACCGGCTGACGATGCTTCCCGCCCCTGGTTTGCACCCGGCCTGTCGTTCCGATGCACGCAGTGCGGCAACTGCTGCACCGGCTCCCCGGGGTTCGTATGGGTCACCAGCGAGGAGATCCAGGCGATCGCCGACCTCCTCGACAAGCCGATCGGCGAAATCCGCCTGCTGCATACGCGCCCCGCGCGAGGATTGACGTCGCTGACGGAGTTCGCGAACGGCGACTGCACGTTCTTCGATCCGCAATCCCGCCGCTGCCGGGTCTACGAAGCACGCCCCAGGCAGTGCCGCACGTGGCCCTTCTGGCAATCAAACGTGGAGTCGCCCGA
>JAEUIG010000823.1 GCA_016795125.1 Planctomycetaceae bacterium
CACGCAGCACAAGTTTCCGGAGTCCGCCTACCGCGACCATCCGCGCAAGGGCTACATCGGACTGCAGGACCACGGCGGCGACTGCTGGTACAAGAACATCAAGCTGCGCGTGCTGGAGTAAAACGCTGCGGAGGGCGAGGCTCCTGCCGAGCCGTTAAGTCAGGAAAGCTCACGTTGCGGCCGGTCTCCGACCGTGCCGCAGGCCCGACCGAAGGTCTCCCGACACACCATGAAGACCGTCAGCGATCACTTGCCTGTCTCCAGCCATTTCCGCCAGCGCCTGGCATTGCTGCCGCTCACGTTCAGCCGCTTGGCGCGCTTGTCATAAAACAGCCCCAGGTTACAGGATTCCACGGCCAGGCCTCCGAGGTACGACCAGCGGGTGACGAAGTCGATGAAGTTCGGCGCCAGTTGCTTGTCGTGCTCCGTCGCATCGTTCTCGTGGCTCAGGTACACGATGGGGCAGTTGCTGGTTCCGTGGCGCATGTCGAACGCAATCACGTCGCCGTTGCCGACATTGATGAACGGCAGCCGCCCGCGTAACCCGTCGCGAAACGCCAGCCAGCCGGAAGAGGCATGATTGCGGGCGGCGCTGGCCATCTCCGGCAGGATCGCGACGTCCCACAGTGCATCAACGCCCCCCATCAGGCCGTGCAGGGCCTCCGGGAGCACTTCGGTCTGCTCGTCCTCCAGATACCAGTACAGGGAAACGCGCGAGGAATAGTTCGTGAGCACGTCCTCGAACTCGCTGGGCATCGCCATGCCCATCTTCCTCTTGAGCGCCGCCAGTTTTTGCTTGCTGAGAGGCTTGGCGATCTTCGGTCGCTCGACGACGTCGCCCCCGCGGGAGTCGATCACGTCGCACACCCAATTCCAGTGATCGACCCAATTCTGCCACAGCGCTTTCGTCACACGCCGCATCTTTGGCAGTTCGTCAAAGTCCGGCGGCATTGGCGGTGGAGCGACTCCTCGACTTGCGGTCGCCGGCCCTTGTCCGGCCAACCCGTATTTGATCGCCTTCTGAAATTGCGCGCCTTTCAGACCGCCCTTTTCTAAAGCGATTCGCAACTGATCCGAGACCAGCGTCTCGTCGCTGCCCGAGGCCCGGAACCAGTGGCGGTCGCTCACGTCGTCCCATTTGAATGCATAGCGACTGACCATCACGACGGCGCCGAGGTCCGAGAATCGCGAGGCCTCACTGAGACTCGCCAGTTCCAGTGGCCGCACGATGTACAGCTTGCGCCGGTCGCTTCGGGAAAACTTCTCGACCGGTCCATCGTCGTCAGTCCGAATTCCCACGACTTCAATGGGCAGAAATTCGACGCGATCTCCGGCCAGCGACGCGATGACGCTTCTCGCTTTCTCGGAAACGGCGAAGGTTCCCAGCCCGTACAGATAGAAGTCATCCTTCGGAGAGCACGACTCCAAGAGCACCGGCACGCATTTCCAGCGAGCCGCGAGCGGTTTGTCGTTTCGTAGATCATCCACCTGCTTCGTCAATCGGGTCTCGCCCTCCACGAGGCTGAGCTCGGTCATGAAGCCGTCGCCCGGGGGCTGCGGCTTGCTGATCGGACGAAGGGCGGGCAACGACGGCTTTCCGGCTCGCATCTTTTCTCTCCGGCTGACAGTTCCACGGGACGCCGAGATTCGACTCGCAGAGACATCACGCCCCCAGCTTGAAGAACCCCACCTTGCCCGTCTCCGGGTTCGTCCCGTAGTCATACCCCTTGAACTGCATGAGCGCGACGCCGAACCCGAACAGCATCATCACCGCTCCGGCGGCGCTCAAGGCATAGCCTCCCTTGCCGAGTTCGTCGTCGGACGGAACGTCGCCGCGCAGCAGTTCGCTGTAACCCGGTTCGGCCGGGACATAACGCACCGGTACGGTCGTCGCACCTTCCAGCTCGTTCCAGTAGCTGCGCTCCACCTCGGCGTTTCGCGTTGCGGTTTTGCCTCCATCTCCGGTGACTTCATAGTTGAGGCGGCAAGTTACGCCGTTGGGAGCGAGAAACCGCTCCACGATCCGGGCCTCGCCTTCCACACCGTCGCTCGCCAGCAATTGCCGGCCCCGCTCAGTATCCCAGGTGTTCCACGCCACCCCGACGGCCGCCACTCCCATGAATACGCCGAATGCCGCCGACAACAGCGCCGTCTTGCGGGCCTTCTTCATCCGCAGAGGCTCGGCGACGTTGTCCGGTTTCTTCTGCACATGGCTCTGCACCAGCTTGACGAACGCACCGAAGTCCGGAAACGTGTCGCCGATGGTCACCAGCGACTTGCCGCGAGTGTCGCACAGCGCCAGTTGCCGCCGCTGCGACAGGCCCGAGGAGTTGGCGTTGGCGACGCCGATCTCGCTCCACGCGATCCGCCGGCTGCCGCGGCCTCCGGACAGTTCAATTCCCTCGGCGTCGACCGTAATCAGCGACGGACTGCGCAACGCCGAAATCCCGGCGCTCAACAATCCCAGCCCCAGGAGAATGGGCAAGGTCGTCGATGCATGCATCACGAACTGGTTGCTGTGAATGAACAGATGGATCACGAACATGACGAGTGCAAACCCGATCACCAGCGCTCCGCCGACGCATTGCAGAGTGCCGGTTAATGCAGCGCTGGACCGGGGCTGAAACGTTCGCGCGCCGTTCTGGGGGAGCGAGACGCTGCGGCGGCGCTGCGGCAACGGCGCCGCCTCCGGCAGAAACTCGATATCGTCCATCGTGCGGCTCCATGGCGGGAGAGAGCGTGAGTGCCGCGGCCATTAAACCCGTCTGCAGGACACCGTCGCAAGCATGCAGAATGCTCGTTCTTCATGAACTCCGCTGGAGGAACGGGAACTCAAGTGGCCGTCGCCGATTCAGCGGCCGGTGCGTCGGTCGACCAATCCTATGGCGATCGCAGAGTCCGATTGACCCCGTGGCACGCTTCGCGTTAATTTTCCGGCCCCTCGGCGCCCATTCTGAAGGAGGCGGCATGCGGCTGCTCTCGAATCTGCTGAAGCGGTTTGTCCAGGTTGGCACCCTCACGGTTGTCGACCATCGTGGAAAGCGGCACGTTTTCGCGGGCGCGCCGGGTCCGGTCGTCACCTTTCACCTGCACGACCCGGCCGTGGCCAACAAGCTCTTCTGGAATCCCGACCTCGGCCTGGGCGAAGCCTACATGGACGGCGCCCTGACGTTCGAGGACTGCACGCTGCGCGACTTTCTGCACCTCTTCAACCTCAATCGCCGCTCGCTCGGCACGCATCCCCTCCAGGCGGTCCTGCAATCGATCTCCCGGCGGGTCCGAAAGCTCCAGCAATACAACCCCGTCGGCCGCGCGCGCGATCACGTCGCGCATCACTACGATCTTTCTCGCCAGCTGTACGAGCTGTTCCTCGACAAGGACATGCAGTATTCGTGCGCCTACTTCGCGAGCGAGGGGGACTCGCTGGAAACAGCGCAGCTCAACAAGAAGCGACACATCGCCGCCAAGCTGTGTCTTGAGCCGGGACAGCGCGTGCTGGATATCGGCTGCGGCTGGGGTGGGCTGGCCCTGTATCTGGCTCAGCAGGCCGATATCGAAGTCGTCGGCGTGACGCTCTCCACCGAACAGCACAAGGTGGCCGTCGAACGGGCAAAATCACTGGGACTGTCGGATCGCGTCCGCTTCGAATTGCGGGACTATCGCGAACTCGAGGGCACATTCGACCGCATCGTGTCCGTCGGCATGTTCGAGCATGTCGGCGCCGGTCACTACGAGGAGTTCTTCACGAAGATCAACTCATTGATGGACGACGCCGGCGTCATGCTGCTGCACTCGATCGGCCGCATGAGCCCTCCCGGGATTACCGGCCCCTGGCTGCGCAAGTACATCTTTCCCGGCGGCTACTCTCCGGCACTTTCGGAAGTCTTTGAGGTCACCCAGCGACAGCGATTGTGGGTGACCGACGTGGAGGTTCTCAGGCTGCACTATGCACTCACACTCCGCGAATGGCAGAAGCGGTTCCAGGCCAACCGCCAGAAAGCCGCGGCCCTGTACGACGAGCGATTCTGCCGCATGTGGGAGTTCTACCTGACCTGTGCGGAGATGGTGTTCAGCCACGGCAGCGGCATGGTCTTTCAGATGCAGCTGACGCGCGACCGTGCGGCCGTCCCAGGAACGCGCGGCTACATGTACCAGGCTCCACGGGCGCACTCGTTGGCCGTTTTGCCCGAATCCATCGCAGCCTGAACGGCGGCTGCCGAGCCGGCCGCTGAATCGGCAACGTCCGAAGCTGGATCACGGAGGCGGCGCGATCGACGATCTCCGGTGATGGCGTTGACGGCCCCTGCCCCGCTACGATCTACTGCTCCGCGGAGCGTTGCGACGCGAACAGCATCTGCCACGGTGATGCGTCTCGCTTTCCGACGGTTCCGGTGAACCCCCGCAGCGCTGGAAGTGTCGATGCTGGCGGGGTTTGGAGAGGTGGCAGAGCGGCCGAATGCACCGGTCTTGAAAACCGGAGTGCCCTCACGGGTACCGCGAGTTCGAATCTCGCCCTCTCCGCTCACTGGCTCGTGTGGGACGGTGGCTCGCTGGCTCAA
>JAEUIG010000832.1 GCA_016795125.1 Planctomycetaceae bacterium
TCAATTGACAGTTGAGGTGGTTCGTCGCGCGGACATCCACTTCGCGGCCAACGGCCTTGGGACAGACTTTGCGATGATAAAGCTCTTGCGACTTCAGTTCGCATTGATTTGTGCGGTCGGATGTCCACTGACATCTCTGGCCCAGACTGAATTCGCCGTCGGCCCATTGCGGAACCTGCGCACCGATCGTGGAGCAATGTCGTTTGGGACGATCGTCAGCGCGGATGTCGTCTCATGGTCGGCGCCAGATGCGCAGGATCTGCTCATCGCCCGGCTGTGGGACGGAGTGTATCTGTATCCCTCCAATGATCTGGAAACGATCGGCGAACCGATCCGGTTATGCGATCAATTGGGACATGCCGTATTGATGGTCGAGCCAGTTGATTGGGACGGCGACGGCCAGCAGGAGGCGATCGGTACGGATCGTGAAGGGAAGATTCTCGCCCTCAAACGCGTCGGCCAATATCCGAACTTGAAGCTCGTAGCCGCTCAAGACCCGCTACGGACCGCCGACGGAGTGGAGTTTAATATTCCATTCGTGAATCCGAAGTATCGGCTCGCCCAGAATCCCGAAACGCTCTGGCCCGAGGGCTTCAATTACACCTACCCGACCTGGTACCCACAGGCAGGGTCGATGTCGGCCAGCGTCATCATCGGTGATTGGGGCGGCGAACTGTGGTTCCTGCCGCAGACGCGCGTCTGCGACGGACTCCCAGTATTCGCCGGACGGGAGTACGCCAAGCGAAGCGGCAAAGTCTTCGCGCGGCCGCGACATCTACTGGTGGACGACCAGGGTGCGACGCTGTTGATGGGGGTCGCCAAGGAATACGAACACGTCTATCCCGGCGGCGCTTCACGCCCCGTGTTGTACCGCAATGCGACGACGAAATCCGACGACCTGATCGTGCTTTGCGGAATGACAGGCAACGAACTGCGATATCTGCACCGCGACAGTTCCGGGCCGGAGGGCGAGCCGGTGTTCAGAGACCTGGGCGAGTTCGAAATCGACGATCTACCTGACGCTGGATACGACGCTTACAACTATCACGCCGTGCTGGCGACTTTTGGCGATGTGGCCTGGCCGGACCTGCTTCTCAGCCGCGGTTGCGACATCGCCATCTGCCGGAATCAGCGTGTCTCGGGAGCGGTCCCGCGATTCCGGTTCAGCCATTGGATCGCCGGCGAAAACGTACCGACGAGAGGTTACAACTTCACGGAGATTCTGACAGACCACGCCGGCAGGAGATACTTGCTCGAGAACGACTCGACCTGGCATTTCCGCGAGTTGATCACAAACAACGGCGAGGTCCGTCTGTCTTCGCTGCGATTTCCGCTGTACGACCAACACGGCGAATTCCAAGTCGACGGAGAAACCGACGCTCAGCACGTTGAGAAATGGGGCTTTCATCGAGCGGCATTGTGGGACTACGACGACAGTGGCCGGCAACATCTTGTTGTCGGAACCGACAAAGGCTGGCTGTACCTCCTGCGCAGCGAGACGTCGCCGGGGACGGATGGGCGTTTCGAGTTCCGCTCTTTCGGCCCGTTGAAGGATTCGAGTGGAAATGTGATCCGCATTCATCATCGGGTGGTCGCCGCTCCGCTGGATCTCAATGACGACGGGCGCCTCGATCTGGTGCTCGCCGGGGCCACATATGGAACCGGCGATCCGCATCCCGGGAGCGGGATCTATCATGTCATCAACCATGGAGAGCACGCTGATCACACGCCGATCTTGTCGCCAGCGACGCCCTTGGAAACTCACGGCCATTCCCACCCGGATTTCCGGGGTCTGCATGGCCAATTGCAGTCGTTGGACCTGTTCGGCAACGGTGAGCGTTTGCTGGTCATCAGCACCCAGCAGGGTGATGACTTTCACGGCTACGTCTATCGCCCAGCAAAGGACGGCATCGCGCTCGAACACACGGGCGATGTTCTCCCGCCGATTTCCATCGAGGAGCGGTTGCTCGACCTCGACGCCGACGGCCAGTGGGAGTACATCCGCAGTGGTGGCGAATCGCTGATCGCCAAGTACGCGTCACTGATGATCACCCGAATGCCGTGACGTGCCCCGATCCTCATCCGCGGCAGGGGATGCTTCATCATCGTCGGCGAGCGGCACTTCGCCTACTCTTCCCCGCGCTGGCGACATTTAGAGCCTATCCGAGAACTGCAAACTCGCCGGGTGGCCGGGGTTGGAGCAACGCGAAACCCCGGCGAACACACACCGGGGCTTCCCTTCGGTCCAGCCCCGGCCACCCCGTTCCGGTTTTCGGATAGGCTCTTAGAGGATTGTGGAACATCTCGACTCCGGTGCACACGGTGCTGAGCGTCTCGCCCAGCCCGGCAACCTGAAGCTTGTCGCCGACTCGGACCTCCCCCCTGCGCGATCTTGCCGGTGACGACCGTCCCGCGACCTTCGATGTGATGTACGACTTCGATCGGCATCAGGAACGGCTTGTCCACCGCGCGGACGGGATCCGGGATCGCCGCGTCGAGCACATCCAGCAATTGCTCGATGCACCGCCGCGAATCCGGATCGTCCACGAGGTCGCACTTGTTGATGAACACGACCAGGTGCTCGACGCCGACCTGGCGCGCCAGCACGATGTGCTCGCGCGTCTGCGGCATCGGTCCGTTATAGCCCGAACAGAGCAGGATCGCCCCGTTCATCTGGGCTGCGCCGGCAATCATGTTCTTGATGTAGTCGGCGTGTTCTGGACAGTCGACGTGGGCACGGGACGTGCGGGTTCAAGTCCCGCCTCGGACATCATTTCAGCGGAGTTCCGGGCACTTTCTCGGTGTTGCGTTGCCCGACGGCGGCGCCTGAATCACCAGAACACACCCAGTCTCATGGCCAGCAGACTTGCCGTGCTCGTGCCTGTGTTCGGCTCATCCGGAACGGCGAGCGTGTAGTTCACGAGGATTCTGAGACGGTCTGCCAGGTACCAGTTGATGCCGCAGGCGAACTGCGGCATTCGCACTCCGACGATTTGCCCTTGAGGCCCGGGCGGCGTGTCGGAATCAAGAAAGTCCAGATACGAGCAGCGCGCCGTGGCCTCCCAGGCGCCCCAACCGCGCTGCGTCCGGTCGTCTGACGAGGAAAAGCAGGGGAGCACGGGATTGTCGACGTTGACGGCGCCGAAGACTCCCTGCTGACGTTCATACTCCCGGCGGCCGCCGGCAAGAAAGTAGCTCCCCTGAATGTAGCTGCCGTGAAACAGCAACGGGGCGCCGACGTCCTGATCGACAATGGTGCCGTACCACTCGGCCTGCACCGTCAGGCGTCCGTCGGTGTAGGCCCCCTGGGCATTGAACAATTGCTGAAAGTCCGCCGGAACCGAGATCGTCGAAACGAACGGCGACGTTGATGAATCGCCGAAATCAAGCAGCGGAGAATTCGGTCCCTCGCCGATGCTCACGATCCCGTCATTCGGAACGCGGGCCGAAAGGGCGACGCCGGCATGCACCAGCCGGTGACGGGCCGGATTCCACCAGGGGACGATCGTCAAACGCATCGTCGCCGCAGTATCGCTGCCTGGGCCGAACTCGACGTCCGACGCGTCGGTGCCGGACTGAAAGACGCCGGCTGCGAATGTCGCGTCTTCGTTGGAATTGCAGCGAAAGTACGCCACACCCCAGTTGCGGGCCGGATCCAGGTGATTGACGGGCGAGCGCTCCATGAACGCGAAGGAATTGGCACTCGTATTGCCTTCGAGACTGAACGGCTCCCGGAAGTGCCCGAATCGGAACTCCCCGGTGCGGCGCAGGTTCCCGATCCCCAGGTATCCATCGCGCAGGACGACGTCTCCCGTCGCCAGATCGATCTCGCCGATGTAGCGGACATCGTCCGCGAGATGGCCTTCGCCTCCGATGCGCGCTCGCCGGAGCCCAACCGTGTCTGAGAGCGACCCGAAATCCGCCACGTTGGACGCACTCTGGTCGACCCAGATGAAGTCGGAGTCGATTCGTCCTCGCAGCCGGAACAGCGGTAGATCAACGGAGCGTGACGCTGCCGCTCGAGTTGTCGCGAGACTGGACGTCGAGCCGGACAGGACGCTGCTCGCAATCGCCGGTGCAGGTTGCCCCTCGACTGCAACCAGAGGCCCCCCGAGCGGCAAGCTGATATCGCTCACAGGTTCCACGCCGCGAGCATCAGCCTGCAGCATGCCTGTCAGGCAGCAGAGAACCAGCGGAAGTCGACGCCACCGGCCGGCAGCGACGGCACGACCTGGGCGACGACATGTGAACGGGACAACTTTCACGAGGTGCTCGATACACTGCCGAGGGCCCTGTCGCAGGGTCCGACACGTTCAGAACTGCCAGCCGACGCCGGCGTTCGAGAAGAATCTGGCGGAGTCGTCATTGAGGCCCCAGCCAACGCGGACACCGACCTCCAGGTCCGGCGTCACGAGGTAATGAATGCCGGGACTGAGGTAACCCTGCGAACAATCGTTCGCGGATC
>JAEUIG010000008.1 GCA_016795125.1 Planctomycetaceae bacterium
GACGGCGTGGAAGGGATGTACTTCATCCAACAGTGCGTCAACTCGAGCAAGGACGGAGGGGCCTGGCTTCCGCTGAAGCATCCGGCAGCGCGGAAGTAGGGTCGCGACGACTGGCGGTCGATTCCCCAGGAGCGGATTCGAGATGTCCGATGTTCCGTCGTTCTTCGGTTTCGTGCTGGTGCTGGTCGGATTGCTCTACGTGGGCGGTCCGATGGCGATGCTCGCGATGTTCAAGTTCCGCTGTCCGGCGCGGATCCTGTTCTTCGCCAAGTCGGAGATTTCACTCCCCGGCGACGTAGCGGCGTACATGGACCCGCTGAGCGCAGAGCTCGAGGAACTGGGATTCGAGCCGGTCTCGTACTTCTGCCTGCCGGACGTCGTCAGCGGCGCCAAATCCATCAGCGTGCTGTTCAGCAACACCGCGGCCGGAGAGGGGGCCATCGTCAATTGCATCTACGCGGATTCGCTCGGTGGGATGTCGCTCAAGGACAAGCACGTCGAGTTTGTGACCCGCTTCCGCGACGGCATGTGCGTGCAAACGAACAACGGCAACCAGCTGAGTGCATTCACCGCTCCCCCGGAGGATCACACGGTTCAGTATCCGGACGTCGAAGATGTGGCCGAGCTGTACCGGCGGCATAGGAAAATCTGCGATCGGTTGACGACCGCGCCGAGGCGCTTCCGCCTCGCCGAAGAGTTTCACAACGACATCGAACAGTACATCCAGATCGCCGTCATCAGGGAGCCGATCGAGTATCAGGTGTCGCGCGGTCTGTTTCGGCCGGCCGCCGAGGGTTACCGACTTACGGTCCTCGGGGCCTTTCGGATGACCTGGCAGGAACTGTTCCCCTGGAAGTTCATCCGCATACAGCGTCGCGACGCGAACGCGCGACGCTGGCTGGCCGAGATCGGCGGCTGAGTCGACTCTTTCGAGCGGCAGCATCAAGCCTGGCCCGGCAAGTGCCTATAAAGCACCGTCAGCGCGGCGTCGAAACACCTCACGTTCAACGTCGTGCGCGGGCATCACGGCTTTGGGGAAGAACATGAACCCGTTTCGTTTCCGTTTACTCGTCCTGTCGACTCTCGCCGTCGGAATCAGCACGCTGGGTCGCGCCGCCGGGCCTGCGGACGGCAACCCGCGCACCGTCTACTTCACGGTCGGCGACGCTCAGGATCTGCTCGAGTTCCCGCCGATGGATTCGCGGACTTCCATCGCCACGCTGATGGAGACGCTCGATGAGCAATGGCACATGGAGCGCATCTGGTGGCGCGGCGGGCAGGACGAAATCTGGGGCGAAGAGTTCGTCATCCGTCCGGAAAACCGCCTGTTCGCCAAAATCTGGGGTTGGTGGCGCGATCTGCAGTATCGCAAGGTCGGCACCAATCGCATCGCCGTCGAAGAGGCCCACCAGCGGGGGATGCAGATTTATCTCACGTACGGGCTGTTCGACAGCGGCTCGCAGGCGGACGCCGGTTATTCCGGGTTTCCCTACGCGGTGGAAGACAGGCTCCGTGTCGAACATCCGGAGTGGGCGCCGGTAAACCGGTGGGGCACCTGGCGGCAAGGGGGACCGATTGAGTTTGCGTACCCCGAAGCCCGCCAGCAGATGGCCGATTACCTGACGAAGTACGTCGTCGACGGCAACTACGACGGGATTTCATTCTTGACGTACGCCGAGAACTTCTCCATGCGCTACGAAGACGAGTTCGGCTATAGCGCGCCGATCGTCGCCGAGTTCCAGGAGAAGTACGGCGTCGATATCCGCACGGAAGAGTTTGACAGAGAAGCGTGGCGGCAGATGCGCGGCCGGCACGTGACCGAGTTCCTGCGACTGCTGAAGAAACAGCTCGCGGCACACGGCAAGCAGGTGGCGATGTGCGTGCACGGCCAGCAGCCGGAAAAGGCGATTCTCTGGAACATCGACGGCGGGGTGCCGACGGCTGGAAACTTCCGCTGGTCGATCGAGGAATGGTTGAAGGGAGACGTGGTCGACGAGATCTGCATCTACACGCCCGCTGCGGACGAAGTGATCGAGCGGCTGATGCAGCAGGTGCGTGATGCGAACTCGCCGGTGCGGTTGTCGGTGTTTCGCAGTCGCGGCGACCTGCCGGCCAACTTGCAGCGGATCATGTTTCTGGGCCGCGAAATCGAAAGCGGTTACGATAGCGACCACTGGATCGATTACCCGGACGAGCAGCTCGAACTGGAACCGGTCGCCAGCCTGAACGGAGACGACGTTTACGCCCGCCGCCGGGTGTTGACACTCGCCCTCAAGGGAAAGCAGGCGCTCACAACGGCTCAATTGGCCGTGGCGCTAAAAGATCGCGATCTTTACGTCCGACGCACCGCGCTGCGAACGATCGCCAAACACAAGATTCCAGGGCTGACCAGCGAACTCGTCGCGGCGTTGGACGATCCGGAGATCACGGTCAAATGTCTCGCCGCAGTGGCACTCGGCGACGTTGGCGACCCTGCGGGAATCGAGCCCCTCTTGACCGCAGCCTTCCGGAACGAAGGCATGTTCCAGTTCCAGGATCGTGCTGTGGCCGAGGCACTCAAGAAGTACGTGGCGGTCGAAGCCAACAGCACTGCGGTGAAAGCGGCCCTCGTACGGCAACTGTCGAGCCAGCAGGCACACACGCGCGAATTGACGCTCTACTATTTCACGCTCATCGGAGCGCCGGCGACGCCCGAGTTGGAACAGCTGCTGACAACCATCGTGCTGCACGACGACAGCGAAGCGGCCCGCGAACAGGCCGTCGTGAATCTGCGCAGCAGCTTCGGAGCAACGCAGACGGTGACGCACACCATCCGTACCGTCATGCGCGAGGACCAGTCGCACGCCGTGCAGGTGCGGGCCGCCGCGTCCTTCGCCGCCATGATGGCCCGATTCCCGGACGATGACCCGGCGCGAGCCGCTGCGCTGGACGAGCTGGTCGCGTTCTTCCGCCAATACGGCGATGGTGGAGAACGCACCGACGACGAGTGGGGCTGGCGCCTGCTGGGCAACAGCCTCCTGGAGTTCGGTCCGTCGGGCGAAGCCGCCTTGAAGGAGCTGATGGCCGATGCGGCGAATCGCGACCTTTCCGACCGGGCGTGGCGCATCCTGTACCTGAAGCAGGGGGACAGGTTCTTTCCGATCACGGAGGCCGAAGACGTCGCGGCCCACAAGCTGCATCCGTGGCTGCACTGACGTCGATGCGCGCGAATTCTGTCCAGTCAGCGCGGCGACATTCGTCTCGCCCGATTCCCGCCGCCTGCATACAATCCCTGACCCGGCATATCGAGCCGCTCGCGACCTGGGTCGGCCGCGTTCCCGCTCATCGATGGCGTAACGTTTTGGAAACGTGCGTGCCATGTCGCGCTGTCCCACCCTGCTTCTCGCCCTGCTCCTCGCGGCGTTCCCACCGCTCGCTTGCGGTTTCGCAGCCACCCCGGAAGGCCCACTGCTTCCAGTCCCCGCCGAGGACGCCCCAGCTCCCGAGTCTTCCGCCGAGACCGGCGCCTTCGCCTGGTCAACATTCCTGCGCGATATTGCCGATGACACGATCCCGCGCGACTTCGAGCAGCGGGAGGGCTGGGGCGATCAAACCGAAATCGTGACCGGCGTCCGCGTGCGGGAGAAGAACGGCCTGCCGCGGATTTCCAAGCGGACGAAGCGGGTCAATCACGGTACGTGGCGACGCATTCGCCTGTCGCTGCATCGCCCGGACGAGAAGCTGCGGTTCTCGATTCGCGACGTGCACAAGGGAGAGCAGGGGGGCCTGACGTTCAAAGTCGTCCTGGCAACACGTCTCCGTTGCACGGCCCAGTCGGAATTCTGGAACTACGGCGTGCGGACCGGCAGCGCTACGGTGCAGGCCGATGCGACCGTCCGGATGGTCGCGCGATTCGACGTCACCGGCCACGAGACCGATCCCGACGACGACGGCTGGTTTGTCGAAGTCGAGTACGTGCCGGAGGTCGACCGCGTACGAATCGAGCTGGACGATTTCGATGTCCGCAGGGTCGGCCACATCGACGGCGATCTCGCGGACGGGCTGGGCGACAGCGTGCAGCCCATCCTTGCGAAGATTCTCGACAGCCAGGCCGAGAAAGTCACCCAGCGGATTCAACGCGAACTGGTCGAGCGAGATTCGCGCGTCAAACTGTCGCTGCCACGTCTCATGTGGGACGGCGCGGGAACAAAGTCGAATCAAGAGCCGACCGACGTACGCGAAGCGGAGCTTCGGGGCAGTGCATTCCCGAACAGAGTTCGGGAGCGAGGGCGCCGATCGGGTCGATCAACCCTAAACGCTGAACCCTAAACGCTCTCGGCAATCTGCGTCTCCGCCGCTTCGATCGCCCGCAGCATCCCCTTCGCCTTGTTCAGCGTTTCCTGATACTCGGACTCCGGCACGCTGTCCGCCACGATCCCCGCACCTGCCTGCACGAACGCCGTCTGCCCCTGCACGACCAGCGTCCGCAGCGCGATGCAGGTGTCCATGTTCCCGGTGAAGTCGATGTAGCCGACCGCGCCGCCGTACGGCCCGCGCCGATGTTTTTCGACTTCGTCGATGATCTGCATCGCACGTACCTTCGGCGCTCCCGACACCGTCCCGGCCGGCAGTCCGGCACGCAAGGCATCCAGAGCCGACATGCCCTCGCGCAGTTTGCCCGTGACGTTCGACGTGATGTGCATCACGTGGCTGTAACGCTCCACCTGCATCACGTCGCTGAGCTGCACGCTGCCGTACTGCGCAACGCGGCCGACGTCGTTCCGCGCCAGGTCCACCAGCATGACGTGCTCCGCGCACTCCTTGGGATCGGCCAGGAGTTCTGCGGCGAGCGCCTGGTCTTCCGCATCGTCCCGCCCGCGACGGCGCGTGCCCGCCAGCGGACGAATCGTGGTCAACCCGTCTTCCACGCGAACCATGATTTCCGGGGAACTGCCCACCAGCGTGGTGTGCGGCGTCGTCAGCAGGAACATGAACGGGCTGGGATTCACCACGCGCAATGCGCGATAAATGTCCAGCGGCTGAGCACGCGTCTCCAGCTGCAGTCGCTGGCTGATGACCACCTGGAAGATGTCGCCGGCGCGGATGTACTCTTTGCAGCTCTCGACGGCCGCTTCGTACTCGCCCTGCGTGCAGTCGGACTTCCACGCCAGTTGTGGATCGCCGCCGACGGCAATGTCGATCGCCTTCAATCCGGGCGGCGGCGACTGCAGTTGCCGGCAGGTTTCGTCGATCCGGCGGCAGGTCCGTTCATACTCCGCCTGGAGATCGGGCGAGTCGGCGCGGGCATGCGCCACCACCAGCACGGTCTTCTGGATGTGGTCGAAGATGACCATCCGGTCGTACAGCGCGAACGACAGATCGGGCAGTCGCCGATCGTCCTCGGGAGGATTCGGCAGCCGCTCCGCGTAGCGGACGATGTCGTAACCCGCATATCCCACCGCGCCGCCGCAGAAGCGCGGCAGCCCCGGGAGATGGACGGCCGGGTATCGATCGAGCAGCGCCTGCAGGTCGTTCAGCGGGTCGTCGGCATCGTGCGTGTGTGTGCCATCCGGCCCGGTGATCGTCACCTTGCGGCCCGTCGCCGAGAGGTTCAGGAACGGGTCGGCGCCGACAAAACTGTAGCGGCCGATTTTCTCGCCGCCGACGACACTCTCAAACAGGAACGATTCCTGCCCGTCGCCGACGATGCAGCAGTAGGCGGAAACCGGCGTCAGGGTGTCGCTGAGGAGTTGCCGGTAGATCGGCACAAGTCGCGCGGAGCGGGCTGAGCGGGCGAACTCTTCGAACGACGGAAGATATCTGGTCATTAATACGTGTCCACGACGGGCGACGGACTGTCGCACAGGTGTCGGGAGAATTCAACGTGTCTGCCGAAAGTGTCCCGGCCAGTCGCGTCAATGCAGCAGGACTGCACGTTTCATTCACGAAGACCAGTCACGCGGCATGGCCCGGAAGCAGCGCAATTGACACACTTTAGGGCACCAATAGAATGAAATCATGTCCTGTCCGCAGGTTCGCGCAATCGTGCCAAACCGATCGTCGGCGTTTCCAGGCCAAAGACCATGAAGAAATGCCGCCGGTGCACCAAGCCGGCCACCCTGCACATTACCGAAATTCGCAACGGGGAAGCCCAGGCGCTGCACCTCTGCGAAGGGTGCGCAAAGGACTATCTGAAAACGGTTTCTGTCGGCAGCCCGAATGAGGAGGCCCCCGCTTTTGAGGCCGGCGGCAATCCCGACGCGGCCGGCAGCGAAGCCGAGCCGGACGAACGCGACACGCTCACCTGCCCGAAATGCGGCATCACCTTCAAGCAGTTTCGCAGTCAGGGGCGGCTCGGTTGCCCGCACGACTACGTCGCGTTCCGGGAAGAACTGCTGCCGCTGATTGAAAGCATCCACAGCGAGGTGCAGCATGTCGGCAAAGTGCCGCAGCGGGTTCCCGGAATCAGCCGCAGGCAATATGATCTGCTGAAGTTGCGGGCCGATCTCAAATCGGCCGTGCAGAACGAGAAGTACGAAGAGGCAGCGCGGTTGAGAGACCAGATCCAGCAGCTGGAAGCGGAGGCGCCTCATCAGTCGGAAGCCCTGTGAACCGGCCAAAGTTGTGCGTCATGCGTCGGGATCGATCAATCTGGCGGGAGAGTTGATGTGGATCTGGATGCGCTGACACACACCAGCGGAGAATGGCTGCGGGGAAGCGGTCCGGATTCGGACATCGTGATCTCCAGCCGCATCCGCCTGGCGCGCAACCTGGCCGAGTTCCCGTTTCCTCCCCGCACCGACGACGCCGTCCGCGCCGAGATCGAGACGCTGCTCCGGACCCACGTGCAGGCCATCGAATCCGCCGGCGAACTGACGTACTTCAACGTCAATTCCCTGCTGCCCATCGACCGCCAGCTGCTGGTCGAACGGCAGCTCATCAGCCGCGAACACGCCGAGACCCACGGCTCGCGCAGCGTCAGCATCGGACCGCGCGAAACCATCAGCCTGATGATCAACGAGGAGGATCACCTGCGGATCCAGGTGCTCCGCAGCGGCCTCGCGCTCGACGACTGCTGGAACGACATCAGCCGCATCGACGACGATCTCGATCAGCGGGTGAGCTTTGCCTTCAGCGAAGAGTTCGGCTACCTGACGGCCTGTCCAACGAACGTCGGCACCGGCATGCGGGTCAGCGTCATGCTGCACCTGCCGGCGCTCG
The DNA here is from genome assembly GCA_016795125.1 of Planctomycetaceae bacterium. Classification (GTDB taxonomy): domain Bacteria; phylum Planctomycetota; class Planctomycetia; order Planctomycetales; family Planctomycetaceae; genus JAEUIG01. Next base: position 7,201 of record JAEUIG010000008.1, read on the forward strand.
TGCTGACCAAGGAAATCCAGAAGGTTTTCCAGGCGCTGCACAAGATCAACCTGGCGGTCCGCGGCCTCTACGGCGAAGGCAGCCAGGCCATGGGCGACTTCTACCAGATCTCCAATCAGCAGACGCTGGGCAAAACCGAGCAGCAGATTATCCAGACCGTCAAGGAAGTGGTGCCGAACATCATCGCCTACGAGCGGCGCGTGCGCCGGGCGCTGGTCAAGGAAAACCGCCAGCGGCTGCACGACCAGGTGGCGCGGGCGTTCGGTATCCTGCAGAACGCGCAGACCATCACCTCGGAAGAGACGATGCACCTGCTGTCGAGCGTGAGGATGGGCATCAACCTGGGTCTGGTCGCCGGGATCGAAATGCCGACGGTGAACGAACTGTTCATCCACACGCAGCCGGCGCACCTGCAGAAGCTGCGTCACGAGACGCTGGAGTCGTCGGAGCGAAACGTGGCACGGGCCGCCTATCTTCGCCAGCGGCTGTCAAAAAACGAGCCCCAGAACTGAGCACAAGCCCCCCCCCAACGGGGTGGGAGTCGCTGCACTCGTGCAGCGGCATGCTCTACACTGGCGGCGTCCCGTTCTCGCAGACAGCCGCCATGAATGCCAAAGACCCACGCTACACGCAGT
>JAEUIG010000112.1 GCA_016795125.1 Planctomycetaceae bacterium
TGGGGTTCGATGATCTTCGCGGACGGCAGGCTCTACGTGACGAGCCAGAACGGGATCACTCGGGTCTTCGTTCCCAACCCGGAGAAGCACGAACTGCTCGCGGAGAACGACCTCGAAGAGTCCAGCAATTCGACACCGGCCGTCTCCGACGGCGAGATCTTTCTGCGGACGTTCGGCCACGTCTGGTGCGTGGCGGATTAGTGCGTAGTGGGTAGTGAGTAGTGGGTAGGACGAAGGATTTAGCGACTTGTTGAGCGGGGAGCCGTCGGCGACCGCGTCCGCAAAACAGCATGTCGATTGCAACACCCGAGACCGCCGTGCTGCACACGGGCGTCGATGCGCCGGCGACGCGCGTCCGCTGGATCGTTGCCGTCTGGTTGGCAATGGCTGCGGCGATCGCGTACCTGAGCCGGACCAGCATTGGAGCGGCGCAGGACGGCATTCGCAGCTCACTGTCGCTGACTGAGGCGCAGATGGGGTTCGTCATGGGGCCGGCGTTCTTCTGGCCCTACGCCCTCACACAGATTCCCACCGCCTGGCTGGGGCAGCGCTTCGGCTCGCGGCTCATGCTGTCGCTGTTCACCGCCGGCAGTTCGCTCGCCGTGCTCGTGTTCAGCGGCGCCGCCTCGCTGCCGATGCTGCTCCTCGCCTGGATGGCGATGGGAATCGGCCAGGCCGGCATGTTCCCGTGCGCGACGCAAACAATCGCACACTGGCACCCACTCACGGAACGCGGCCGTGCCAGCGGACTGCTCGGCGGCTCCATGCAGGCCGGCAGCGTCATCGGGCTCACGCTGGCCGGTTTCCTGATCGGCCTGGTGGGCTGGCGCGGCATGTTCCTGCTGTTCGCCCTGCCGGGCTTCGTCTGGGCTATCGGTTTTGCCCGCTGGTTCCGCAACAGTCCCCGTGAGCATCCGTGGGTGAATGCCGCGGAGTGCACGTTGATCGCAGGTGGTGCGCCGCCGGCTGCGGATCGAGTTCCTGCACATGTGACGCCCTGGAGCAGCCTGCTCGGCAGCCCGACGATGTGGCTGATCTGCACTCAGCAGTTCTTTCGGGCAGGGGGACAGGTGTTTTTTGCGACGTGGTTTCCCAAGTACCTGCAGGAAACGCGCGGCGTCACGCTGCAGCAATCGGCCTGGCTGACCGCTCTGCCGGTCGTCTCCTTCATGCTGGCAGCATTTGTGGGGGGCGGTTTGTCGGACTTCGTCCTCCTCCGCACCGGCAGTCTCAACGCGGCGCGGAAGGGTGTCGCCACCGTCACGCTGCTGGCTTGTGCAGGGATCATCGGCGCGGCCTGGTTCGTCGAGCACCCGCTGGCGGCGGTGTCGCTCATCAGCCTGGGCATCTTTCTGGCAGGTTTTTCCGGTCCCTGTTCGTACGCCCTGACCATCGACGTCGGCGGCCGGCACGTCCCCGCGGTCTTCAGCACGATGAACATGTTCGGCAATTTCGGCGCCGGACTCATGCCGTGGCTCGTGCCGCATTTTCGAGCGACGGTCGAACGCCTCGCCAGCGGATCGGCCGACGCGGTCCACACCAGCTGGGCCGCGATCCTGCTGCTCTTCGCCGCCACCTACCTCGCCGCCGCTTTCTGCTGGGTCTGGCTGCGAATCGAACCCAACTCGCTGGACAAGTAGTCCGCTCGCTCCGCGAGCGGAGTGAATACGCCTGCCGAAGCAGGTTGGACGCCTTGCGAAGGACAACCCGGGGACTCCGCTCGCCGAGCGAGCGGACTACATCCCCCGTTGACCCGCTTCCGGGAACTGGCGTACAGTTCCAGCCGAGTCATGGAACATCAGCCGCACGCAGCGCGCGTGCCGGCTTCAGGGAGGAAACTGCGATGTGCGGCATCGTCGGATACGTCGGACATCGGGAAGTCACTGACTTTCTGGTCGAGGGACTGCATCGGCTCGAATACCGCGGGTACGACTCGGCCGGCGTTGCCGTCATGCAGCCCGACGGACTGATCGCCGTCCGCAAGAAGGCCGGGCGCGTCGAAGCGCTGGCCGGCGCCCTCGAATCGCAGCCGGCCGGCGGCTCCGTCGGCATCGGCCATACCCGCTGGGCGACGCACGGTCCGGCCAACGACATCAACGCGCACCCCCACGTTGGCGGACAGGGCGAGGTCGTGCTGGTCCACAACGGCGTCATTGAAAACTACTCCCAGCTGCGCGCTCAGTTGCAGGGACTGGGCTACGTTTTCAAGAGTGCGACCGACACCGAAGTCGTCGCCCACCTTGTCGCCCATCACCTCGAAGAGCAGGTCAAGCTCGGCGGCACGATCGACGACAACAAGACCTACCTGCGGGCGGTCGAAGCCTCCCTGCGAAAACTCAAGGGAACCTACGGCCTGGCGATCCTGTTCCGCGAACGGCCCGACATGATCATCGCCGCCCGGAATGGCAGCCCGCTCGTGGTCGGCGTCGGCGACAACGAACACTACATCGCCAGCGATCCCAGCCCGCTCGTCGGATATACCGACCAGGTGGTGTTTCTGGCCGATCATGAAATCGCCGTGCTCACCGCCGACCGGCTCGACCTCCGGCATCGTGACACTGGCCGGCTGTCCCCCTCCGTCCAGACCCTCAACCAGGTCTCGACCGAAATCGAGAAAGGGGACTTCGAGCATTACATGCTCAAGGAGATCTTCGAGCAGCCGCAGACCATCGAGAACGCGATGCGCGGCCGCTTTGACGAAGACGAAGCCACGGCCAAGTTCGGCGGCCTCAACCTGACGCCGCAGCAGTTGCGGCGGATCGACCGCATCGTGCTCACCGCGTGCGGGACGAGCTGGCACGCGGCGCTCGTCGGTGAATACCTGATCGAGGAATTCGCGCGCGTGCCGGTGGAAGTCGAATACGCCAGCGAGCTGCGGTATCGCAATCCGCCGCTGTCCGATCGGACGGCGGTGTTTGCCATCACGCAGAGCGGCGAGACAGCTGATACGCTGGCGGCGATGCGCGAATGCAAGCGGAAGGGATTGCCGTCGCTCGCGATCTGCAACACGGTCGGCTCGACAATCGCCCGCGAGGCCGACGGCGGAGTGTACCTGCACGCGGGACCGGAAATCGGCGTCGCGTCGACCAAGGCGTTCACGTCGCAGGTCACGGTCCTCGCACTGCTGGCCCTGTATTTTGGACGCATGCGGCATCTGTCGTTTCAGGCCGGAAAACGGCTCATCGGCCACCTCAAGGCGATGCCCGAGGTCGTCTCCCGCACGCTCGAATGCCACGAGTCGGTCAAGGAAGTCGCCCAGCGGTATCACGAGGCGACGAACTTCCTGTACCTCGGGCGACTGTACAACTTCCCGGTGGCGCTGGAAGGCGCGCTCAAGCTGAAGGAGATCAGCTACATCCATGCCGAGGGCTATCCGGCGGCCGAAATGAAGCACGGACCGATCGCGCTGATCGACGAACATACGCCGAGCGTGTTCGTCGTGCCGCGCTCCGGCGTCTACGACAAGGTGATCAGCAACATGGAGGAAATCCGTGCTCGCAAGGGGCCGATCATCGCCATCGCCTGCGAAGAAGACGACAACGTCGCCGCGCTGGCCGACCACGTCATCACGGTCCCGTCGGTCGACGATTATCTCCAGCCGATTGTGACATCCATTCCCCTGCAACTTCTCGCTTACGAGATCGCCCTGCTGCGCGGCTGCAACGTGGACCGCCCGCGTAATCTCGCCAAGAGCGTCACCGTCGAGTGAGCACCCCCGAGCGTTCGAGTTTTCTCTAACGGCATCCGACCCCGCTTGCGGCTTCGCAACACACCAGGAGCACACCATGACCGCGCCACTCGCCGGAAAAACAGCCCTCGTCACCGGAGGAGCGCGCGGCATCGGCGCCGCGATCTGCAAGGCCCTGGCAGCCGACGGCGCCACCGTCCTGGTCAACTATTCCAAAAGCGAATCATCGGCCCGAGGCGTCGTCGACGCGATCAAGTCGTCGGGCGGCAAGGCGCACACGATCGGCGGCAACGTCGGCGATCCGCAGGCCGTGGCGAAGCTTTTTGAACAGATCGACAGCCAGCATGGCGGCAAGCTCGACATCCTGGTGAACAACGCCGGCATCTACGAACTGGGGTCGATCACCGACATCGATCCGGACCTCTACGAGCGCACGATGGCCGTCAATGTGGATGCGGTGTTCTACGTGACCCGCGCCGCCGTCCAGCGGATGGGCGCCGGCGGTCGCATCGTCACCATCGGCAGCGTGCTCGGGGAGCGGGCAATTGGCGGCGGCCTGAGTGTCTACGCGGCGAGCAAATTTGCCGTCGCCGGCCTCGCGCGCGGCTTCGCTCACGATCTCGCGAAACTCGGCATCACGTCGAATGTCGTTCAGCCCGGTCCGATCGACACCGAGATGAATCCTGCCGACCCGGCGAAGAACCCGTCTGCAGGTGCGATGACGCAGATGATCCCCGCCGGCCGCTACGGCAAGGCTGAAGAAGTCGCAGCCGTCGTCCGCTTCCTCGCATCGCCCGCCGCAGCATTCGTCAACGGCGCGTCCATCAACGTCGACGGCGGAGTGAATGCATAGTCCTGACCCCTGACCCCTGCCCCCTGACCTCACGTCACCTCGGCGAACTTCTGATTCGTCACTTCCGTCATGCCGACGCGCGTCGGGGCCGTGGTGAACTCTTCATTCGCCGATTGCGACCGCGTGGACTTGAGCGCTCCGTCTGCTCCGCTGGACGGACCCACGCTGTCCCACCATTCCGTGGCATGCTTGTCACTCCACTCGGACGCGGACGGACAGCGGCTGAGCAGTTCGGCAAACTTCTGCGCCGAAGGCGGGCGAAGTCCAGGATCCTTGGCGAGGCACGCCATAATCAAGGCTTCGAGCGCCGGGTCCACCGTACGCTCGCACCGCTTGGCGAGGGGCGGCGGCACGGTCCGCACCTGGTGCCGGAGAACGTCGGGCGTCTCGCGGGCATCGAACAGGTGAGAGCCGCTCAACAGGTAGTAGCCGACAGCGCCGAGCGCGTAGAGGTCGCGGCGGGCGTCCGCCGTCTCCGGCGACATGATCGCTTCCGGTGCGAGGAACGCCGGCGTGCCGCAGACACCCTGGTGCTTGCCGTCCATCGTGCAGGCGAGACCGAAGTCCAGCACCTTGACCACGTCGCAGACACCGCCGCGGCGCGTCAGCATGATGTTGTCGGGCTTGATGTCCCGGTGAATCAGGCCACAGTCGTGGGCTTCCTGCAGCGACCGGCAGGCCTGCGTCAGCAGGTGAATACACCGTCCGTCGGTCACTGGCCCGAACCGGTTGACGAGCGTATTGAGCGTCAGCCCCTCGATGTACTCCATCGCGTAGAACAACAGCCCCTGCGGAGTGACGCCGTAGTCGTACACCGCGACGGTGTTGGGACTGGTGAGCTGGCAGGTGAGCTGCACTTCCGACTCGAACCGCTGCACGGCAGCGCGGTCGAACGACGTGGATTGCAGCAGCTTGACGGCCGCCGGACGCTTGAGCAGGCGGTGACGGGCCCGGTACACGACCCCCATGCCGCCTTCGCCCAGCTTCTCCTCGATGGCGTAGTTGCCGACCTGCTGATCGACCAGCACGGCTTCGAGCCGTGCCCGACGCAGCCGGGCCAGCGCCATCTTCTCGAGACGTCCGCACAGTTCGGTGCGACCGCCGTAGATGTCCCCCGCTTCGCCGGCGACCGTGTCGACCCGCGCGGCGACTTCCATCCACACGAATTCCGGGTAGTTGTCCTGCAGCGTGAGCAGCCGTTCGATGCCGTTGAACGATTGCTGCATCGCATCCGGCAGCAGCGAGGCCACGGCGGCCGCTCCGACGGACGTGCGGGCCAGCTCCTGGTCGGCCAGCACGCGCTCCGCCGAGTGATGCAGGCCGACGCACGCGACGAGCTCGTCCGGAAATCCCCAGTCCGACATCAGCTTCGCCAGCAGCGCCGCATGGTCCCAGCCGAAGTGCTTCCGCTCGAACTCGACCAGGCCGCTCGCCTTGGGATCGAACTTGCGGTAGGTGTCGGTGTACGCGTCGGTGAGCATCGGCAGCAGCAGGTCCTGCAGCAAGCAGGCCGTGCGGGCCGTTTCCGGATCGCCGCCGATGAGCCGCGCCGTTTCACCGGCGAACAACGACCGTTCCGCGTTGTCGCGCTGGAAACGCAGCGGATGGATGAATTTCGAGGTCGCGCCCTTCAGCACCTGCTGCAGGGCGGCGGTGAGCAGCAGCGTCCGAGTGCGGCGAATGCCGATCGCCGCCATGGCGCGGGCGACGGACTGCACCTTCCAGCGCAGACCGACGATCGCCGAGTTCACGTATCGGAGAACTTCGACGACGAGCGCGGAATCGCGCTCAATCACGGCCGCAAGTTCTTCGGTGGTGACGCTCTTCTTCTCGGACAGATGCGAGAATTCGACCACCGAGTG
>JAEUIG010000032.1 GCA_016795125.1 Planctomycetaceae bacterium
CCTCCCATCGACCGCTCCGCCAGCAGGAGCCTGTCGTCTCCCAACTCGTTGCCGATGGCCGTCACGACGCGTTCGGTCAGTGCCTCATCATTGAACACTGCCGGCGTGTCGTCCGAAAACGCGATCTCCGGCTCCGGCGCCTTGAACGCCCCGGCAACCGCCTTCGCGCGCCGCACGATGGCATCCTTGAGCAGGTCGCGGATTTCCGGGGTGTAACTGCGGATCGTCAGTTGCAGATGGCACGAGTCGGGAATGATGTTGTGCTTCGTCCCGGCATGGATCGATCCGACAGTGATGACGGCCGGTTCCAGCGGCGAGAGTTCTCTGCTGACGACTGTCTGCAGCGACAGGATCAGTTCAGCCGCCTGCACGATCGGATCGATGCAGCCCTGGGGATAAGAGCCGTGGCCGCCGCGGCCATGGACCGTGATGTCGCAGCTGTCGACGTTCGCCATCGCATACCCGCTGCGATATCCGATCATTCCCGTCGGCAGCGTGGCATCGACGTGCGTCGCCAGCGCGTAATCCGGCTTGGGGAAGTCGCGAAACAGCCCGGCCTCGATCATCTTCTGCGCGCCGGCGCCGACCTCTTCCGCGGGCTGACCGACGAACATCACCGTTCCGGACCAAATCTCGCGATGCGTCGCCAGATACCGGGCGGCCGCGACCAGATTCGTGATATGCAGGTCGTGTCCACAGGCGTGCATCACGCCGACGTGCGCGCCGTCGTCCAGTTCAATCCGGACGGAGGACGCGTAATCTAGGCCTGTGTTCTCGACGACCGGCAGTGCATCCAGATCGGTCCGCCACATCACGGTAGGGCCCTTGCCGTTGTGCAGCAGGCCCACCACTCCATGACCGCCGATGCCGGTCGTGACGTCGCACCCGGCCGCACGGAGTTCCTGCGCCAGTCGTGCCGCCGTTTCTTCTTCGCGGAACGACAGCTCCGGATGCCGGTGAAAGTGCTTGTAGAGCGCGATGTATTCTTCCAGGTGTGCGTCGATCCACACAGCGGGCGTCTCACCCTGCACCGACCCGGGGATTGCCGCAATTACGCATGCGATGAACAGGACGCACTTCGGCGAGTGCCCGCAGGACAAGAAACGTGACATGAGTGGCTGCACCCTCCGACTGCGAGAACTCGCAAGTGCGATGTGAACAGACCACCACGATAGCACAAGGTTCGCCGCGCGACACCGGGCGCACGAGTACGGCCGCCAGGCACACCCGCAGGAGGGATTGTGCAGCGAACCGGGCGGCGTCAGCCCCCGGATTGGCCCGATGCCCGATCGATCAGCGGGCGCGTGTTGCGGGTCAATATCGCGGACACGGACCGCTACTCCGACTGGCAGCGGAAGATCACGGTGTTCGCGTGCGGTGCGTCGCGCTGCGCGAGGCGTTCCGCCTCATCCGCCAGCTCATCGAGGGAGTTGAGCCGGCCGACGCTGTAGCGGCCGGCGACGAGCTGGACATCGCGTCCCGTCTGTTCGCGGACGATCTGCTCGATCCGGTCCGGCGTCAGCGTGCGGGGATCGACGCGGACGGCGATCAGCGGCGCATCCGCCGATCGAGGCGCCGATTCGTTCAGCGAATACTGCGGCGGCAGGTAAATCGCTCCGGTGTAAAAATCCACCGCGAATGCGATTGCGCCGGGGATCAGAAAAACGAGCAGTCCGACGCCGTCGAGGGCCACGACCCCCGGGTCGAGCCGTCCGGGAGACTGGCCGATTCGTTCCGGATGCAGGATCGTCCCGCAGGACGAATCGAACAGGCACAACGCAGCGAGGGCCAGCGTGGCGAGACGGCGAACCTTGGGGCGCGGCATGGGCAGGGAAACGCGTGGGGATAGGGAGGGCCCGCCGAAGGGGTCGGGAGGGTAGGGAATCCCGCCGAACCACGCAACGTGCGTTCGGCGACGGCCGGCGACTTGCAATAAGTCCTTGAAGCACTTGACGGTGCGCCCTGAGCCGCCGTTCAATGGACAGTGGCGATGCACGCATCACTCCCCCACTCGGGCCGGCCGGAGGTTGTCATGATCAAGCTCGAACGGATCGTCGTCCCTACGGATCTCAGCGAATTCAGCCAGCACGCCGTCCGTTACGGCTGCGAGTTCGCCCGACGGTTCGACGCCGAACTGCACCTGCTGACCGTGGTCCAGGACGTGGTCGCGCTGATTCCCGAACCCGGCATGGCCTTCCCCGCTCCCGGCGAATACATGCAGGAACTCCGCGATGCCAGCCGCCAGTCGCTGGAACGCCTGCCGGAGAGCAGCGCGGCCGAAGGCCTCCGCATCACGCGCGAAGTCCGCGTCGGCACGCCGTTTCTGGAGATCGTCCGCTATGCCCGCGAGATCAATGCGGACATGATCGTGGTCGGCACTCATGGACGCAGCGGCCTGGCGCATGTCCTCCTCGGCAGCACGGCCGAGAAGGTCGTCCGAAAATCCCCCTGCCCTGTGTTGACGGTCCGCCCGGAGGGACACGACTTTATTGCGCCCTGACGGGCGCGGATTCAGCAGTCGGGATTCAGGATTCAGGGACGGCCATCAAACTAGCCGCGACCGTAAGGGAGCGCAATCCGCGTGGAGAACGGAGCGAACCCTGAACACACACAAATCATCCGGAGCACTTCGGCCAACCATCGCAGTTTGCCTCTTGCTGCTGACTTCCACGGGTCCCGCTCCCGCCGCCGACGAGTGGCCCGCGTTTCGCGGACCCGCCGGCGACGGTCACGCTGACAACGCCCACCTCCCGCTGACGTGGAACGACACACAGAACGTCACCTGGCAAACCCCCTTCCACGGAAAAGCCTGGTCGTCCCCCGTCGTCTCCGGCAACGATGTCTGGCTCACGACCGCCACCGAAGATGGCAAAGAACTCTTGATCCTTGGCGTCCGTCTCGATACCGGCGCCGTCCGCATCGACCGCAAGGTCTTCGACGTCGAGAACCCGACCGACATCCGTCAATACAACACGTACGCATCCCCCACTCCGGTGATCCACGAGGGCCGCCTCTACGCGACGTGGGGCAGCGCCGGCACGGCCTGCCTCGACATGGCCACCGGCGACACGCTCTGGACCCGCCGCGACCTCCCCTGCGACCACTACCGCGGCGCCGGCTCCTCCCCCATCGTCCATAACAACAAATTCTTTCTGAACTACGACGGCTTCGACTTCCAGTACGTCGTCGCCCTCGACATCGCGACCGGCAACACGATCTGGAAGACGGACCGCCCGCACAACTTCGGAACCGACAACGGCGACATCAAGAAGTCCTTTGCCACCCCGCTGATCATCTCGGTCAACGGTCGCGAACAACTCATCAGCGCCACCTCCAAAGGCGCCTTGAGCTACGACCCCGAGACCGGCCAAGAAATCTGGCGCCTGTCGTACGAGGGGTTTTCGACCGGCGTGTGCCCGCTCTACGCTCACGGTCTGGTTTATCTGAGCGCCGGCCAGTCCAGGCCCGAAATTCTCGCCGTCCGACCCGACGGAGCGGGCGATGTCACCGCCACGCACATCGCCTGGTCCGAGAAAAAGCAGATGCCCTCCAAGCCCTCGCCCCTGATCGTCGGCGATCTGCTGTTCGTCGTTCACGACAAGGGGGGCGTCGCCACCTGTCTCGACGCCCTGACCGGCGAGAAGGTCTGGCAGGAGCGGATCGGCGGCAACTACACCGCCTCCCCGCTGTACGCCGACGGTCGCGTGTACTTCTTCAGTGAAGACGGCAAGACCACCGTCCTCCGCGCGGCCCGCGAGTTCGAGATACTGGCCGAAAACCAGCTCGGCGACGGCTTCATGGCGTCGCCCGCCGTCATCGGCGATACCCTCCTGCTGCGCTCGCAGACGCATCTCTACCGCCTCGACGACGCGGCAGCATCCGCGCGATAAAGTAGTCGGCGCGCGCCCCCAGCCGATAGTGTGGACT
>JAEUIG010000139.1 GCA_016795125.1 Planctomycetaceae bacterium
CGCCGGGGGTGAATCGGCGATTCGCCACAGTTCGACTTCGAGGCCGAAGAAATTGAACGCGCCGTCGGTGATCTCGTTCAACCAATCCAGAGCCGCTCTGTGCTCGTCTCGAATTCTGGATGCAATCCACACGATCGTGACCGCCTTGAGTCCGGCGGCATACGTCATCAATTGCCCAAGGTGGGTATGATCCGTCTTCTCCAGTTGATTCTCGATCAGCACCCAGTTGGACGTCGCCCGATCCTTGCACAATATGTCGGCGCTGAATGGCCCTACCGACTTCTCCTGCGCTTCGACCTCCAGATCAATCCCGATGGCTTCACTGAGGAGACGGATGTTGGTCTCCAGCGCCAGCCACGGCGTGAAATCGGTGGCCTCGTTCGTCCAGGCTTCGCGGAGTTCGACTCGCTGAAGTTCCGCCAGCTTGATGCTTGGCATGCGGTTCCCTGCTCGGCTGTTGCACTCTCTCTGCGCCGCTTTCTTGAAACTGTGCAATCGGCGACCGTGCTGATGTCTCGCCCATTCTGCAATCCGTCCGTCACCGTTCAAATCGCAGCGGCGCGTCCGCGTTGGGATCGACGATTCGCATCGAAACCTTTCCCTCCAGCACGTCGCTGAGCAGGTCTCCGCAGACTTCTTCGCGCCAGCCCTGCATCAGCCGGGGCGGGGGGCCCTGCTTTTTGTCGGCGACGTCCCAGCGGACGAGGTCCTGCAGGTCGGACGAGGTTCCGACCAGCGTCGTGGAGATCCCCAGTTCGGCGCACCGCTGCGCGAGGGCGATTCCGAGGACCTTGCCGAGGACTTCGTTCTGCGCGACCGGCGGCGGCGGGGGCGCCTTCTCCGGCAACTGGTCGTCCGGCAACGACAGCGCGCGGTGCACGCAGTCGACCAGCTCGGGCGCGAGTCGGATATAGTCGCGGCGCTGCATGCCGCGGACCGAGGTGGCGTCGTCGGTCGTGCGCGGTTGGCGCTTGGCGATCTCGATCAGCAGGTCATCGCGCAGTACGGAGCGGGCAGGGCGGTCCCGTTCGGCGGCGACCTGGTCGCGCCAGACGTACAGTTCGCGAAACACCGCCATGCCGCGGCGGTTGAGCTTGACGGCCCCCGACACCCGCCGCCAGGCCTCGCCGTCGCGCTCGCGCGTCGCCTCCCGCATGAACCGCTCGAACTCCGCCTCCGCCCATGTCAGTCGGCCGCGCTTGGTGAGCTGCTGCTTCTGCCGCGCCCAGATCGACGGCAGGTGCCGCACGTCGTCGAGCGCGTAGCTGATCTGTTCCTTCGTCAACGGCCGCCGCCGCCATTCCGTGCGGGTTTCGTGGGAATGGACGCGCACATTGAGCACCCGCTGCGCCAGGCTGGCATACGACAGGGGGTAGCCGCGGCTCAGAAGCCCTTCGGCAATCTGGACGTCGACCAGCTTTCCCGGCAGCATGCCGGTGAACTGGTGTCCGAAGCGGACTTCTTCGCGGCCGCCGTGCACGATGATCGTGGTGACATCATCGGTCATCAGCGACCACCACGCCGACAGGTCCAGCACCTCAAAGGGGTCGACGGCGGCGACGCGTTCCGGCGTGCCGAACTGCAGCAGGCACAGCCGGGGGCGAAAGTAGTCTTCCGCGACGAACTCGGTGTCGAACGCCACGACGCCGCATTGCCGGATGTGCCCGCACAGGTCGTCGAATTCTTCCTGGCGAGTGATTAATGACTCCGACATGACGGTGACGGTTCCTCGATGATCGTCGGCCTCGGCGCGCGCCTCTTGCGCTGCGCTAGGATATGAACCGGGCCGGTCACAAGTCGAGCGACGGGCCTGGCGCCCCCGCCGGTTCCGGACGACGTGCCAATCGGCTGGAGAAGTGAAGCTGGCCGGGGAGGGCGCTGATGTGCGCCTACCTGGGGGCCTGATTCGCGCGCGACTCGGCGAAACGCGACAGGGCGGCGACGGTCGGATGGTCGTCCAGAGGATTGCTCGAAAACCGGAACCCCAGCCAGTCCTCCAGCCGGGCGAGCAGCGCGACAACCTGCATGGAATCGACGCCGTAGGCGGCAATCGGCTGGTTGCGGTCGATTCGTTCCGGCGGCAGCTTCAGTTCCTCGGCGAGATGCTCGACCAGCCAGCGTTCGATCGCCGCGGCGGTCGGAGGATCGACCGCCTTCCATCCGGGCGCCGGGGAACTTTCGCCGGTCATGTCGCTGCTCACGTTCTCAGGGCCCCAAAGGCTGCAGGAATGGCGCGGACGGGACGAGCTGCCGGGGCTCTGGATCGGGGAGTTCATTTCCCGTGATCCGTTCGATCGCCCATTCGCACCCGCCGCGCAGCGGCGAGGACGGGTCCTTCCGATGATAGACGTTTCGCAGGATTTCGACTCCGTCCGCCACGTTCATCTGGCCGAGGCTGATGGCCGCATGCGTGCGGACCTCAATGGGTTCCGGCACCGGGATTTCGCCGTCGTCGGCCACGCGTTCGGCCAGCATTCGCGCCAGTTCCGGTTGCGGATCGCCGGCATGCAGATGGCCCAGCGCCCAGATGGCCGCACAGCGCGTCTCGGGGCTGACATCGTAGCGACGCGGCACGAACGGCATGAGCAGCGACTCGGCCGGCATGTATTTCATCTGTCCAAACGCCTGAAAGAGGTGCAGCAGGCAGCGGTCGTGTCCGGGCGTCATCGCGGTGGCCGGCGCATTCGGATCGATTGAGATTCCCGCGGCTCGCTCCGAGAAGGCCAGCATCGCCGGCAGCGTGTCCGGCACGGCCAGGCGGCTGAGTCCCCAGGCGGCGGTGACGGCGACTTCGTCC
>JAEUIG010000154.1 GCA_016795125.1 Planctomycetaceae bacterium
CGGGTTGGCGTTCGGGGAAGTCAAAGTACACAATGTCGCTCGCTTCGCAAAGAATGTAAGGCACTCGCTCCGCGAGTGCCTTCAACATGCAGGCAGGGCTTAAGCGTCTCGCGGAGCGAGACGCCTACAGGACAACACCTCCATGCACATTGAACAACGCGGACTGATTTACGATGCAACCTCCCGGCCGCCGGCGGAGCGGATCGCCTTCCTGACTGGCCTGTGCCCGCTGGCCAGCGGAGAGATGCTCGCCAGCGGCTTCGTCGGTCCTGCGAAGCATTCGACGGACGGCAACATCCGGTTGTTTCGATCCGGCGGTGACTGCTCGAACTGGCGCGCGCTGCCGGCGCGATTTCCGACGGAACTCGACGGCGTGCCCGGATCGATCGCCGGCGGGGAGATGGTGGAAACCGAACCCGGCCGGCTGCTGCTGTTCACGACGTGGTTCGACCGTTCCGATCCGGATCGGCCGATGTTCGACGCGGTGACCGAAGGCCTCTGGCATTCCAGGCTGTTGTACGCGGTATCGACCAACAACGGCGAAACGTGGTCGGGCTGGAAGATTGTTCACACGCCCGGCCTGACGGGATGCGCGGCCTCCGGGCCAGTGCTGCGCTGGCCGGACGGCACGATCGCCGTGTGCTTCGAGAGCTACAAGGAATTCGACGACCCGAACCCCGGCCGGCACGGCGCGTGGATCGTGCGGTCGCGCGACGGGGCACGCACGTTCGATGCCCCGTGCCTGATCGCCCAGGATCCTGCCAACCGCATCTACTATTGGGACGAACGGCTGTGTGCGACGGGTGACAACGGATTGACGGCCCTGTTCTGGACGCACGACTTACTGGAAAAACGCGACCTGAACGTCCACATGCGCACCGGCCGCATCGAGGCCAACGAATTCGTCGGGGGGCCGGTGTTCGATACGGGGCTGCCTGGTCAGATCTCCGCGCCGTGCGTCCTCGCCGACGGCAGGGTCATCGGGTTCGTCGTCGACCGCGGCCATCCGGGAACCATGACGCTGTGGGCGTCGCGCGACGGCAGCCGGACATGGCGGCCGGACGAGGCGCTCATCGTGCACACGCACGCTGAGCATGCGCAACTGTCGCAGGGCGCCGGCAAAGAGAACGTCGACTTCGCCGAGTACTGGGACGACATGAAGAAATGGAGCTTCGGCCACCCGGCGATCCGCCCGCTGGACCGAGGCCGCGTGCTCGTCGCCTGGTACGCCGGCGCGCCGGACTGCATGAGCCTGCACTGGGCGATCGTCGCGGTGTAGGCGACTCGCTCCGCGAGTCGCGTGATGGGACGTCGATTGCTATTTGGCGTCCAACTGAATCGGAGCGTCCGTCGACTCCACTCGCGGAGCGAGTGGACTACTTCAGGCCAGCAGCTCACTCACAACTCTTGACGGCAACACCCCCGTCAGGCGCTGATCCAGTCCCTGATACGCGTACGAGAACCGCTCGTGGTCGTAGCCGAGCAGGTGCAGGATCGTAGCGTGCAGGTCACGCACGTGGACCGGGTCCTTGATGACGTTGTACGAGAAGTCGTCGGTCTCCCCGTGGATCGTGCCTCCCTTGGTCCCGCCGCCCGCCATCCACATCGTGAAGCACCGCGGATGGTGGTCGCGGCCGTAGTTCTCATGGGAGAGGCCCCCCTGGGAATAGATCGTGCGGCCGAATTCGCCCCCCCAGATGACGAGCGTCTCGTCAAACATCCCGCGCTGCTTGAGGTCCTGGATGAGACCGTAGCAGGCCTGGTCCACGTCGCGGCACTGGTCCGGGAGCCGCCCGGCGGCGTTGCTGTGGGTGTCCCAGTTGTTGTGGTAGACCTGCACGAACCGCACGCCGCGCTCGACCATCCGTCGCGCCATCAGCGCGGTGTACGCGAACG
>JAEUIG010000274.1 GCA_016795125.1 Planctomycetaceae bacterium
CCCGCCACTTGCCTGAGCAGTGCGCCGCCGCGCTTGTAGCCGGCGGCGAAAAAGACGAGGTCGTCGCGGATGATGGGCGTCGGCGCCACGGCGGTCGTGCGTTCGATCGGATATGACCACATGAGCGTGCCGTCGTCGCGCACGCCGAGCGCTCCTGCCCCGGTCGTCTGCACGTAGACCTTGATCCCGCCGACATCCGAGATGACGATGGACGAGTGACCGGCGCCGGTGTCTCCCGCGCGCGCCACCGACCAGATTGTCTCGCCCGTCACTTTGTCGAGTGCGACCATCGTGTTCTGGTCGCCCCCGGGAGTGCAGATCAGGCGGTCGCCGTCGAGCAGCACCGATTCGCTGTAGCCCCAGTTGTCCGCTTTCGAGCCGCCGAAATCGGATTTCAGGTTCTTGCGCCAGAGTTCGGCCCCGGTCGCCGCATCGCAGCACACGAGTTCGCCGGCGGGAGTCACCGCGTAAACGCGTGCCTCGTCGACTGACGGCGTGCTGCGCGAGCTTTGCCAGTTCGCCTTGCCCTCGTTCCAGGGGGCGCCCAGCTTCGTCTGCCACAGCCGCCGGCCGTCGGCGACGTTGTAGCAGATCAGGTATTCGTCGGTGTCCGGGGCATCGGCGACGCCGTCACCGAGCACGTACATGCGTCCGCTCTTGATCGCCATGCTGGTGTAGCCGCGGCCTGCGCCTTCCGTTTTCCACAACAGCGGCGGTCCGGCGGCCGGCCATTTCTGCAGCAGGCCGGTTTCCGGAGAAACCGCCGTGCGGTCGGTGCCGCGAAACGTCGGCCAGTCGCCGGCACAAGCCGGCAGCACCGCACCCAGCACGCAGCAGATCGTCAGGACTCGGACCGGCATGCAACGTACTCCTGTATTCAACGAAGTCTCAAGCAAGCGCTTGTCGGGTGGAACGTTCGGGGCACTCACGCGCGCCGCACGCGGCCTGCGCGCCGGAATGCCTTCGAAAACGATAGCACGAATGCCTTGCCCAGGGCACGGCTTGCCCGCACCAGACTGGGCAAAAACAGCGAGTTCGACGAACACCGCCCAATTGACTGGTGTCGCCGGGGGCCGGGACAAGTGCCCGATCAGGCTTCGGCGACCGTCAGGGGCACTTCAATGGCGCAGCAGCCAAGGTCCAGCAGGAACCGCGATTCGCCGCGATTTTGCAGCACGTCCTTCGACAGGCCGTAGCACACGAACCGCCCGTCGCGGCGCGGCGTGACGATATCGGCACGTTTCAGGATCTGCAGGTGATGCGAAACGGTGACGATCTCCGTCTCGAGCTGCACGGCGATCTCGCTGACGGTGCACTCGCCGCTGCGCAGCAGGTCGACGATCCGCAGCCGCAACGGTTCGCTGAGCGCCTTGAGGCGCTCGGCGCACGTCTGCGACTGGAAAACATCTAACGGCGGCGGTGTGGCGGGAGGTTTGATCGACATTCGATGGCAGGGAAAACGTGAGACGGGCCAGGCAGTTTCCCGGGCGGTCATCGGCGATGGATTCCCGCAACGGTTGCTGCCGCCGCATCGTACCCGACATGCGGAGCAGCGAACAATCTGACGAACATCAAAGTGAGCGTCAACGTGGCGGAGCCGACGGGCGGCCGCTAGTCTCGCCGGCATGAACCGACTTTTCGCAGAGGCGTTCGGCACGTTCGCGCTGGTGCTGGCCGGGACGGGCGCGATCACGATCAACGACGTCTCCGGCGGCACGATCACGCACGTCGGCATTGCCCTCACGTTCGGGCTGGTGGTGACGGCAATGATTTACGCGGTCGGGGACGTCTCGGGCGCGCATCTGAATCCCGCCGTCACTCTGGGCCTGTGGGCGGCTCGACGGTTTTCCGGGCGCTCCGTCCCGGCGTATATCGGCAGTCAACTGGCCGGCGCGTTCGCGGCGAGCCTGGTGCTCAAAGGCCTGTTTCCCGAACATGCGACGTTGGGGGCGACGCTTCCCAGCCAGTCGGCCGGTCAGGCGCTGGTGGTCGAGTTCCTCCTGACGCTGCTGCTGATGTACGTGATTCTCAATGTGACCGCCGGCGGCCGAGAGTCGGGGCTGATCGCCGGCGGCGCGATCGGAGCCGTCGTTGCGCTGGAGGCGCTGTTCGCGGGACCGATCTCCGGTGCGTCGATGAACCCCGCCCGATCCATCGCACCGGCCGTCGTCAGCGGTCAACTGCAGCATCTCTGGGTGTACCTGGCCGGACCTGTCGCGGGAGCCATGGCGGCGGTCGCCGCGTGCCGCTGCACGCGACCGTCGGGCTGCTGCTGCTTCACCGAAACTTCATCGTCGTGCGGTAGCGTGACGGAATGAACGCGCCGAGCATTCTGATTCTCTGTACGGGCAATTCCTGTCGCAGCCAGATGGCGGAAGGGTACCTGCGCGCGCTCGCCGGAGAGCGATTCCGTGTCTACAGCGCGGGAATGACTCCGAAGGACCGCGTCCACCCGCTGGCCGTGGAAGTCATGGCCGAAGACGGCGTGGATATCTCCGCGCAGCACCCCAAGGACCTGAGCGAGTTCCTCGGTCGGATGTCGGTCAGCTACCTGATCATTGTCTGCAGCCGCGCCGACGAAAGCTGCCCGTCCGTGTTTCCCGGCATGGGACAACGACTGTATTGGCCGTTCGATGATCCGGATGCGTACACGGGGGACGATCCCCGGGTCGAGTTCCGACGGGTCCGCGATGAGATCAAGGCGCGGATCAGCGCCTGGCAGGCCGAGCTATGATGCGTGGGGGACGATCGTGACACCGCGTCGCAGTCGTCCTTCGATGACCTGTATGTGCACGCAACCGGCCCAGATCAGCCGAAACCCGCCGACGCGGCAGGGTTCCTCAGGCTCTGTGGTATCATGCCGACACGACCGGTCGTTGCGTTTGCACGGCTTCCGGCCGGCAGGTTCCTGCGAGCTTCTGTTCTGAGCCAGGTCATGTGAAATGCCGATGACCCGCTGTCAATCTGCGATCCTGCATGAAACTGCAATCCTGGCGAGTATGTTCGCGGCCCGGTGTGCCGCGGAGGAGCCACCGATGACGTACAAGGTCCACCGGGCACAGTCCGGAATCGCGTTCGACGCACGCTGGGACGGGAAGTTCTGGAGTGACCTTCCGACGCTCGAACTCAAGCACTTCATGGGGGAAAAGCCTGAGCATTTTCCGCACGTCGAGGCCAGGCTGGCGTACGACCACCAGGCCGTCTACGTGATCTTTCGCGTCGAGGACCGGTACGTCCGCGCGGTGGCGCAACAGCATCAGGACGCCGTCTACAAAGACAGCTGCGTGGAGTTCTTCTTCACGCCGCATGCCGACATCGGGCAAGGGTACTTCAATCTGGAGATGAACTGCGGCGGCACCATGCTGCTGCACTATCAGCGCGAGCCGCGTCAGGATCACCAGCCGCTGTCCGAGGACGACCTGTCGCAGATTGAAGTGACCCACTCGCTTCCCCGGATCATCGATCCCGAGATCACGGAGGCCACGGAGTGGACGGTCGCCTACCGGCTGCCGATCGAAACCTTCCGCAAATACTTCCCAGCGCCGCTCGTGCAGCCTGCTCCGGGAGTCGCCTGGCGGGCGAACTTCTACAAGTGCGCCGACGACACCTCACACCCGCACTGGCTGACATGGTCGCCAGTCCGCTTCGAACGGCCCGACTTCCACCGGCCGCAGTCGTTCGGAGTCCTGGAGTTTCAATAAGGCATCCCGTTATGTGTGCGGGCGATCGCCCGCAGCCCATTGCCGGCCGTCGGTCAGGCTCCCTTGACCTTGTAGCCGAGCCGTTCCAGCTCGCGGGCGATGCGCTCGCGCTGTTCGCCCTGGATTTCAATGCGGCCGTTCTTGACGGTGCCGCCGGTGCCGCATTTCTCCTTGAGCAGGCCGGCCAGGTCCCGCAGTGCATTCTCGTCCAGCGGGATGTCGACGATCGTCACGCCCTTCCCGCGCCGCCCTGCTGTTTCGCGTGCGACTTTCGCGGTCACCAGTTTGCGGCGCGGCGGATCGGTGGCCGCCGGCGGGTCTGGCGAGGCCGTCACGGGTGCAGGGGCCGTTCGCTGGCGACCGCCGGTGATCAGCCGCGCGGCGAGGTCCGTGACTTCCCGTTCGATCTCGGGGAATTGCTGCGGTGCATTAGCAATCTCCCAGAACTCGACCCGCTCGACCGAGTCCGGGAAGTGTTGCTGCAGCAGTGGGCGATGCTCAATGTCGTTCAGAGCGACGATCCAGCTTGCCGACTGGAGGTCGTCGGCCGAGACGGCGAGCGGGGCGCGCGCAATATCATCGGGCGCCTGGATTGCCAGCGTCTGCAGCGTCTTCACGGCCGGCCTGGACATCGGCCCGACGTTGTTGATGCCCCGTTCCAGCGCCAGTCCGCGAGACGTCGCGCGCCAGCCGAGCTGCAGCCTGGCCGCCACCGAATTGAACAGGATTTCGGCGAATCGGCTGCGAGAGTGGTTGCCGGTGCAGAGAAACAGGACGGACTTCGGGCTTGCAGCCGGCACGTTTCGATTCCTGGCCCGCGGAGGGTTCATCTGGGGACATGACGACCGTTGACATGCTCCTGTCGATGAGGCGGCAAGCACCAGCGGTTTGTGCGCCGGATGAAGCTCGGCGGACTGCCGCAGCACCCGGAACGCTGTCGCCTCAACCGGCGTCGATCAACCGCGCCTGTTGATCGCCCGGTACGATGCGTCCAATCTCGACGGGTGCTTCGCCGGCAGCACGCAACCTCGCGAGCAGGCTGTCGCGCGCTTCCGCACGGCAGATCAGCACGAGGCCGATCCCCATGTTGAACACGCGGAACATTTCTGCGCGCTCAACGCCTCCCAGGTCGGCCAGCCAGCCGAACACCGCCGGCTCCGGCCACGATCCGGGCCGAATCTCCGCATCGCACCCGGTCGGCAGGATGCGCGATACGTTGTCCGCCAGCCCGCCACCCGTGATGTGCGCGATCCCCGTGATGGAGTCGCGCTCCGCCGACAGGCTCGTGGCCACCACGCTGCTGTAGATCCGGGTCGGCGTCAGCAGGACATCGCCGACAGTTCCACCCAGTGCCGCAACGTGCGAGTCGATCTCCAGTCCTGCCACATCGAAGACCACTTTGCGAATCAGCGAATATCCATTCGAGTGTAATCCGCTGGAAGGAATCCCGATCAGCACGTCCCCGGTCCTGATCGCGCTGCCGTCGACGATGTGCTTGCGCTCGACCACCCCCACGCAGAAGCCCGCCAGGTCGAAATCGCCTGGTGCGTACAGCCCCGGCATGATGGCCGTCTCGCCGCCGATCAATGCGAGTCCGGCCCGCGAGCACCCTTCGCTGACTCCCGCCACGATCGGCGTGTGACGGTCCGGGTCGTCACGGTCCATCGCCAGGTAGTCGAGGAAGAACAGCGGCTCCGCTCCGACGCACAGGCAGTCATTGACGCACATCGCCACCAGGTCGATGCCGATTGTGTCGTATTTGTTCGCAAGCTGGGCGACGCGAATCTTCGTCCCCACGCCGTCGGTGCCGGAGACCAGCACCGGGTCTTCATAACGGTGCGAGCCGTCGAACAGCCGGAACAGTCCGGCGAAGCCGTCCTTGAGCGGCATCACCCGCGGTGAATGCGTCCGCTGCATCAGCGCGGGCAGGCGGTCGATCGCCTGGTCGTACAGGTCGAGGTCGAGTCCGGCGTCTTTGTAGGTGATCGGCATGCAGGGAATAGTGAGCAGGGAGTAGTGAATAGTGGCGGTTAGCGACGCATCGCAGATGCGTCCTGTTGACGCTTGCGGTTTCGCATCACTCCCCCTTCGCGGAGTGCTGCACGGCGATGGCCGTCGCCGTGGCATATGCGCGGCAATGCGAAATCGAAATCAGCACGTCGTCGATGCCGAGCCGCTTGGCCACTTCCTGGGCGGTGCCTCGGAGTTTGATGACCGGTGCACCGCTCTTGCGGTTCATGACCTCGATGTCCTGAAAGCCGACTCCCTTGGTGAAGCCGGTTCCCAGCGTCTTCATGACCGCCTCCTTCGCGGCCCAGCGTCCGGCATAGTGCTGGATCGCCTCCTTGCGCCGCTGACAGTAGCGGATTTCCGGCTCGGTGAACACGCGCTGCAGAAACAGCTCGCCGTGCCGCTCGATCATCTGACCGATGCGGACGGTTTCGATGATGTCTGTTCCGAGTCCGACGATCACGGTTGCGAGAGGGGCAAAGGTGCAAAAGGACAGTGGGGCAATGGGCAGGATTCAGGAGTCGGGATTCAGGATGCAGGAATTGTCGCGGCGGACTCTCCGCCAGGCGCCTGCCGTTGGACGTGTCTTCGAAACATCCACCCCGCGGCAAACCCGCCCAGCAGAATCTCAGCGATCCAGATGACGATTGGCCATGGCGGTTCCGGGCGACCCAGTCGCGACAGGCGATCGGCGAGGTAGTCCGCGAAGATCGGTTGCAGTCGTGCGCGCTCCTCCCGAAATCGCCGCTGCATCGTCGGGTCGTCGTTCTGCGAGCTTTCCAGGACCCGCAAGGCCAGCAACTGCTGGGGATCGGCGTCGGTGATGGCCCGCGCGGCGGCCGACATCTGACGATACGCGGTCCACGCCACGTTGACGAGTCCGGCGACAGTCAGCAGGCAGACGACGGCGGCCAGCGGACGGGAGGGCGACACCTTGAACTCATCCGCGAGGACCCGCACTCCCCATCCCGCGAGCAGGCCGAACGCGATCGACAGCAGGAGCAGCAGGCGGGCACGCGGCGGCAGTTGCCCCGTGAGGGTCGACAGGCCCCACACGGCAAGGGTTACAGCGACTAGCCATTTCAGATTCGGGAGCATGATGAGATATCGCGACGCGGTCGCCTTTGGCTCTCCGCTACACGGATGCGCGACGCGCCACGAGGCCGCAGGCGTCGCGGGCACGGTCGAGAACTGCACCCGCCTTTGTCCGGGCCGCGGCGGCGCCTGCCTGCAGGATGTCTTCCAGCGTGTGCGGATCGGCCGCCAGTTGCTCGCGCCGTTGCCGCGCTGCGGCATAGTACTCCATGGCCGCATCGTACAACTGCTGCTTGGCCTCGCCGTACCCCATCCCTCCCTGCCGGTATCGAGCGGCCAGCGCGTCCTGCTGCGGCTGGTCCGCGAACAGCCTGTAGAGGGCGAACACGGCATCGGTGTCGGGGTTCTTGGGTTCCTCGACCGGCGTGGAGTCGGTCTTGATGGACATCACCTTCTTCCGCAGCTTCTTCGGAGCCTCGAAGATTTCGATCGTGTTGCCGTAGCTCTTGGACATTTTCTCGCCGTCGACGCCCGGCACCTTGGCGGTCGCGTCGAGCACATACGGTTGCGGGAGCACGAAGACTTCCCGCTGGTAGATGCTGTTGAAGCGCTGGGCGACATCGCGCGCGACTTCAATGTGCTGCACCTGGTCGAGGCCGACCGGCACGAGGTCGCTGTCGTAGATGATGATGTCGGCCGCCATCAGCACGGGGTACGTGAACAGACCGGCGTCGGCGGCGAGTCCTTTCGCCTTCTTGTCCTTGTAGGCGTGGCACTTCTCGAGGAGGTGCATCTGCGTCACGGTCATCAGCAGCCACGTCAGCTCGGTGACTTCCGGCACGTCGGACTGCCGGAACAGGGTGGCCTGCGCCGGGTCGAGACCGAGGGCGAGCAGGTCGAGGGCGGCGTCGTGCGTGAACTCGCGTAATTGAGCCGGATCGCGGACGGTCGTCAGCGCGTGCAGGTCGGCGATGAAATAGAACGCCTGCTCGTGCGTCTGCAGCGCAATGTACTGCCGGATCGCGCCGAAGTAGTTGCCCCAGTGAAACCGGCCGGTGGGCTGGATGCCGGAGAGAACGCGCGTCATTCGGTCGTTGTTCTTTCCGCGGAGTCGACTCGCTCGTGGGTGATCCGCTGTGTCAAAGGGTCGGCCGGCAATGAAGGAAGATTGCAAATTGCAAAATGATCATTGCAAATTGCAAATTGGGGTGAGAGAAATGCTGCTTCAATTTGCAATTTGCATTTTGCAATGAACAATTTGCAATACTTCTACACTGAAGAGTGGACCCTGCTCACTACTGGAGGTTCAACCCACCTGCTGCTGACTACTTCGGTGCCGGTCCGCAGGCAACGGGTGCATTCGCTCGCAGCGTGCCGATGATGTCGCTGACTCGTTCGAGCTTCTCGGCCGCCAGTGTCGCGGCGAGCTCATCCACAAGCCGGCTGCTGAGGCCCGGATTGTAGAAGTTCGCGGTGCCGATTTGCACGGCGCTCGCGCCCGCCACCAGGAACTCCAGCACGTCGTCCAGCGACTGGATGCCGCCGATGCCGATGATCGGCGTCGGCACCTTCTGGGCGACCTGCCAGACGCAGCGGAGGGCCAGCGGCTTGATGGCCGGCCCGCTGAGTCCGCCGATGTTGTTGCCGAGAATCGGCTTCCGTTTCCGCCAGTCGACCGCCATTCCCTGGAAGGTGTTGACCAGCGACAGCGCATCAGCGCCTCCCTCCGAGGCGGCGGTCGCGACGGCGACGATGTCGGTGACGTTGGGCGTCAGCTTGGCGATGACCGGCAGGCGGCAGGCGGCGCGGACGGCGGAGACGACCTGCTGGGTCAGCCGGGGGTCGGTGCCGAAGTCCACGCCGCCGGTGACGTTCGGGCAGGAGATGTTCAACTCGATGGCCGCCAGCTGCGGGAAGGCGTCGAGCCGCGCGGCCATCTGCACGAAGTCGTCGACGGTCTTTCCGGCGATGTTTGCGATGACGGCCGTCGGCAGGCCGAGCAGATACGGCAGGTGCTTTTCGATGAACGTGTCGAGGCCGTCGTTGTCGAGGCCGATGGAGTTCAGCATCCCGGCGGCGGTTTCGACGGTTCGCGGAGGCGGGTTGCCGGGGCGTGAGAGCGGGGTGATGGTCTTGGGGATGAGGCCGCCCAGCCGGGAGAAATCAACGTACGCCGCCATTTCGCGGGCGTAGCCGAACGTGCCGGAGGCCACGAGAATCGGGTTGGCCAGCTGCAGCCGGTTCAGCTTGACGCGCAGGTCCACCATGCCGGCGATTCGCCTGTCAGAGGGCGAGGTCGTTCGCGGCGGGGAGCTGCGGCGCAGCAGGTGTAATGAGCATGCCGTCGCGCGCGGCCTCGTCTGGAAGGCATCGTAGTCACGCGCGCGCTGTGCGGCA
>JAEUIG010000184.1 GCA_016795125.1 Planctomycetaceae bacterium
CGGGTTGGATGCGGTTACACCGTTCGGCACCAGCAGCAGCGCCGGAATGCGGTCGCCTGGCTCGGCGTCGTAGCTGAGCGTGCGGATTTCGTAGCCGTCGGCCGGCGTAACTTTCGTGATGCGAACATTCAGCGGGCCGGGGACGGGCCAGTCCCCTCCGAGGCATTCCAGCAGTCGGTCCCGAAAATCGGCGGCAGCCATGCGGGGGATTGTAAGAGGAAGGGGCAGAGGGGCATAGGAGCGGAGGTGCCAAGGGAAAGCGAGCGACAATTTCCGCGCGCCAATTGACGTCCCCTCGGTTCCCTTGCTCGTCTGATCCTTTGCCCCGCATCTTGGTCCATTTTGCTATCATCCACGCACACCCACGCACGGATGCTCTCATGGACCAGCCCGCCTACCGCGTTCAGCTCGACGTTTACGACGGTCCGTTGGACCTGTTGCTGTATCTCGTCCGCCGCGCTGAAGTGGACGTGGTCGAGCTGCCGCTGGCGCAGGTAACGGGCCGGTTTCTCGAGTTTCTCGAGGTGCTGCAGGTCTTCGATCTCGACGAGATTGGCGAGTTCATCCTGATGGCCAGCACGCTGGCCGAGATCAAGAGCCGCGAAGTGCTGCCGCGCGTCGACGACCAGCCGATACCGACTGAGGAAGAACGTCCGCTCGACGCCGACAACCCGCGCAGCGAACTCATTCGCCGGCTGCTGGAGTACAAGAAGTACAAGGATGCCGCCAGGTCGCTGGAGGATCGGGCCGCCCAGTGGCAGGAACGGTACCCGCGACTGGCCGACGATCGTCCCACGGCCGGCAAGGACCACGCGGCCGATCGCATCAAGGATGTCGAACTGTGGGACCTGATCAGCGCGCTGGGACGGGTTCTCAAGCGGAAGGACGTCGAAGACGAGACCCACATCCGCTACGACGAGACGCCGATTCACGTCTACGTGGAGCAGATCGGCGCACAGATTCGCGAGCATCCGGGACTGCGGTTCTTTACGCTGCTCGAACCCGAGTCGCAGCGAAGCAAGGTCGTCGGCATGTTCCTGGCGGTGTTGGAACTCCTGCGGCATCACGGCTATCGCGCGGTGCAGTCGGCGGAATTCGGCGAGATCGAGATGTATCCGCCGGAGGCAGTGGGTAGTGGGTAGTGGGTAGAGAGCGTACGACGAGTGTTTTCTTGGTCATGCTTGTGCGAAGCCCGCGCTCCGGAGTGCTTTGCCGCTAGTCTCAGGACCACCGGCCGGGGGAAATTCGGCTGCAACCTCCCCGGTCTCTGCATCTTGCGCAAATCGCCGCTCGCGCGCTCTTCGCAAAAAAACCTTGCAATTTCTGCAAAGCCCGCTGCGCACCTGGCGAATAACGTCTCAACACGGTGACCGTTCTGCGTTGGTCGCAGCTCCTTCGGTCACGGGCAGCAGCGACTCTATTTGAGGGAGTGAGGCAATGATCAAGAAAGTGGCAATCGGATCTTTGGCGCTGGCCACACTGGGGACGGTCGTCTTCGGTCGTGACGCGTACAGTTACCTGTGCACGGGGGTGCAGGCGGTTCAAGAGACCGTTCGCGGCGAAGTGCCGGTGGAGTTTGAAATCGAGCGCGCCCGCCACGAGGTGGAGCAGCTCGTTCCAGAAATCCGCAAGTCCATGCACCTGATCGCCCGCGAGCAGGTCGAGGTGGAACATCTGTCGGAAGCCATCGCCCGGCGGGAATCGGAACTGTCGAGCCAGGAAGATGCGATCCTCGAACTCAGCGCCAAGCTGAAGACCGGCGAGACCCGGTTCGTCGTCGCCGGCCGCACCTACAACGAGATGGAAGTGCAGCGCGATCTCGCCGAACGGTTCAACCGTTTCAAGACGGCCGAAGAAGCCCTGAATGCCGACCGTGAAACCCGTGCGGCGCGCGAACACGCGCTGCAGGCCCATCGCGATGCCCTCGAAGGCATGCTCTCCCAGCGCAAGACCCTCGCGGTTGAGCTGGACCGCCTCGAAGCCCGCGTTCGCACCATCGCCGCCCGACAGACCATCAGCGACCTGGCGATCGACGAGTCGCAACTGGCGCATTGCAAGTCGCTGATTCGCGACATCGACAGCAAGCTCGACGTGGAAGAGAAACTGCTCGATGCCGACGCCAACTTCGCCGGACTGATCCCCGTCGAAGAGGACGAGTCCATCCCCGTCGATCTGATGGAGCAGGTGGAGA
>JAEUIG010000192.1 GCA_016795125.1 Planctomycetaceae bacterium
TGCTGCTCCGTTGCTGACAGGCGACGGGACAGGTCGGCCAGCTGAGACTGGAGATCGGAAATCTGATTGTCCATAGAGAGAGGCTCCGCTGAGGCAAGAAGTGAGAGTGTGTGACGCACTGCAGGCAGTGCAGGACAAGAAGAGATTGCGTTCGTTCGGAAACTCGCTGCAAGCGAATTCACCGTTCGCAGAAATGTTGACGAGTCAGCCTACGCTCCCGGAGGACAGCGCTCAAGGACCTTTGTCAAACAGTCCCGCCGTTCAAGGGAAAGTCAACGCGACGCGGGATCGCTGCCGGCGAGCGATGTCGGTGCTCTACAAACGCCCGGCCGACAAATTCTTGACCGCGCGTCTCCGGCGATTCATAATCCAGGTAGCGATTCCGCGGGCATCCCACAGGGACGAACCATGAAGTGCGCGGTCACTGCTTCGCTGCTGTTGCTGCTGACCTTCAGCACGCCGCAAGATGCGGCGGCCCAGGCGGGCCGAACCTATCCGCGCGTCTATGGGCCGACCGGACGCCAGTACGGACCGACGCAGGCCGAATACCAGTACGAACGGCAGTACGGGCATTCCTGGAGTGGCGGGAGCTATTCCGGCAATGGCTACGCGAACGGCACCCCGTGGGGCGGCGGACGCCATTTCCACGCGGGCAGTTACTACTGCGCACCGCCGCTCTACCCGCCGATTTACGTGGGAGGGTATGGATACGGCGGCTACGGGAATGGCGGCTTCGTCGGCCCTGCCTATCCCCCGACATGGTCGCTCTTTAATCCGGTCGACACCTCGCTGCCCATCAATCAGCAGGCGGTGCTCCAGGAATGGCTGCAGGACGAAAGCCGCCAATG
This sequence comes from Planctomycetaceae bacterium, assembly GCA_016795125.1. GTDB lineage: Bacteria > Planctomycetota > Planctomycetia > Planctomycetales > Planctomycetaceae > JAEUIG01. The sequence goes on from JAEUIG010000192.1 coordinate 849, forward strand.
GGACTCGCCGCTGGAATCGATGCCGGTGGAGCAGTTGCCGCGGCGGTTCGTCAGGCCGTCCACCGATGCGCAGAAGGCCCGCAGCGTCCGTGCCGAACACGAAGGAGACCTGCACCTGCAGGCGCTCGATTTTGACGCCGCCGGGCACGACTATCAGGACGCGATGACGGCGGCTCAGGACCGGCCGGATCCGTACTTCCGGCTGGCGATTGTCGACATTGCCGGCAAAGACTTCACCGAGGCGGTTCTCAATCTGAAGCTCGGACTTCAACTGAATGCGGACTGGCCGCATACCGGCGCGACGCTGGATGAACTGCTCGGCGAGCAGAATCGGCTGCCGAAGCTGCAGCTCAAGCAGTACGTGCTGGACTGGGTGCAGCAGGATATCCGCGATCCCGATCGGCTGTTCCTGCTGGGCGTCCTGCTGCATATGGACAATGATGCGGCGCGAGCGGCCCAATTGTTCGAGACTGCCGCACGACTGGACGGAATGAAGCAGCATCTGCATGCGTTCCTGTCGGCCCCGCAGCAGACGGAACAGGCGGTGCTGCCGAATGAACCGGCGCCGCCGTTGCCGCAGCCGGAGCCGGCACTGCAGAATGGACAGCCGCTCGAGGCGCCTCCGGAGACGGTGCCGGTTCCCGCAGGCCGAGACACCCCCCGGGTGAACGGCATAATTCCGCCTCCGGGGCCGACGGAGTGACGTTGCCTGCTATACTCGGCGCACCCGTGGACTTCCCTCGCCATCAGGTGTTGCCGTGCCAGAATCGCATTTGACACGCCGCAGTTTTATCTCGGCCTCGACAGGCCTCGCTGCGGCATCCGCCCTCCCCGCCGTGGCGCGGGCCAGATACGCCGCCCCCTCCGACCAGGTAACGGTCGGCGTCATGGGACTCAGCCGGGGCATGTCGCTGTGCAACACGTTTGCTGCGCAACCCGGCGTACGGCTCAAGTACGTCTGCGAAGTGGACAGCGACCGGCTGACGGCGGCGCTCTCCAGTCTCGAGTCCCTGGATGCACCGCCGACAGGCGTCGCGGACTTCCGCGCGATCCTCGACGATCCGGAGGTTGACGCCCTCGTCTGCGCCGCGCCGAATCACTGGCATGCGCCGGCGTCGATCCTGGCGTGCACGTCCGGCAAGCACGCCTACGTGGAGAAGCCTTGTTCACACAATCCGCGTGAAGGGGAGTTGCTGGTCGAGGCGGCCCGGAAACACAAGCGGGCGGTACAAATGGGTTCGCAGCGCCGCAGTGCGCCCGGCTTCAAGACAGCCGTGGCCCTGCTGCAGAGCGGGACGATCGGCCGGGTGTACCTGGCACGGACGTTCTACAACGCCAACCGCACGTCGATCGGCGTCGGTAAACCGGGCGATGTTCCCGCCACGCTCGATTATGACCTGTGGCAGGGTCCGGCGCCGCGCGTGCCGTATTTCGACAATCGCATTCCCTACAACTGGCACTGGTTCTGGCATTGGGGGAACGGCGAACTGGGCAACAACGGCGTGCATGGCCTCGACATCTGCCGGTGGGGACTGGGCGCCGATTACCCGATCCGCGTCACGTCCTCCGGCGGCCGGTATCATTTCCACGACGATCAGCAGACGCCCGACACGCACACGGTCTGCTTCGAGTTTGACGGCGGGCGGATGGCAACGTGGGAATGCCTGAGCTGCAACCGGCACGACGGCAACGTCGCGTTTGTCACGTTCTTCGGCGAGGACGGCTCGCTGGAACTCGATTACAGCGGCACTTTCCGCATCTACGACGCCAACGACAAGCTGGTCCGCGAGGAAGCGTCGAAGTACACCGACGCCATTCATGTGGAGAATTTCCTGACGGCCATCCGCGAAGACAAGCCGCTGGACCTCAATGCGGAGATTCTGGAAGGGCACAAGAGCACGCTGCTGTGCCACCTCGGAAACATCGCGCATCGCACGGGCCGGACTCTGTCGTGCAGTGCAACGGACGGCCACATCCTCGGCGACGCCGACGCCATGCTCCTGTGGGGCCGCGAGTACCAGTCCGGCTGGGAACCGCAGGTGTAGCGCGGGTGCGTTGGAGGACGTTGAAGAGTTTCGACGCAAAGTCGCAAAGGCACGAAGACGCGCAAAGAAGTTCAGGAGAAATGGCTGCGAATCATTGCACGTACGCAAGTCCGCGCGACCGTTTGGCTTCTGGACCGAAGTTTTTTTCCCTCTGCGCGTCTCTGCGACTGTGCGGCTTTGTGTCGAATGCGATCGATCGGCGGGCTGATGCCGTGCCGCTTGCCGAGAGGCCGGATCACGCCTGATAGATCGGCAGGAGCTGGTAGGGGGGCGTCAGCGCCAGGATCATCAGGGCTGTCGTGTACGTGCGGCCGTACGGTCCGTCGTTGACGATCTCCGGTTCCCAGGACCCGTCGTCTCCCTGGTGCTCCAGCAGCGTGTCCATCATCTCGGGGTAGAATTTCGCCCAGTAATCGCCGCCCAGCTGGAACATTGCCTGGCTGGAGTAGTACGTCGAATAGTGGTAACGATCGAGTTCGTGTACTCCCGGACCGTTGTAGGTCCGCTGCCGCTGCGCGAGGATCCAGTCGCCGGCCTGGCGCGCGATGGGTGTCTGGTGCT
>JAEUIG010000233.1 GCA_016795125.1 Planctomycetaceae bacterium
TTGAGCACGCTCTGCAACTGTCCGAGCCGCTGCCCGTCACTGTCGTAGTAGTACCGGTCGTCCGCGCCGGCGGCGAGACCCGCGAAGTTGAACTCGACTCCAAAGTGGACGATCTCACCGGGCGCGAGATTCGACAGCTCATAGCGGACCGCCAGCAGCGAACCGGCGTCGGCATCGAGCGTGATCGACTTCATGATCTTTGGCTCGTGATGGAGGCACTTCCCCGTCCGGCTGAGAATCGCCTCGATTCGCCGCGGCGCCTGCCGGAGCCGCGCATCATAGACGCCGAGGACAAAGTCACCCGTCTCGCCGTGTCCCGAGCGGAACTCATCCAGCGACAGTCCCGGCTGGAGGAAGTGATCGACCAGCGACTTGCGCGGCCACGCATCGTATTGAATCTGCTTGTCGAGGTCCGGCTGCTTGAACTTCACGAGGTCGTGAATGCTGACCGCGTGCCCGTCGCCGGTCTGCTGCTGGCCGCGCAGCACTTTCTCGTGATACGGCTCCGGCCGGCGATTGAGCGTCGCGAGCAGGTTGTGCTGCGTGCTGCGGATATCGAGTTCGTAGAGATGCCCGCCGCGCGCCGGCGCGAGATACGCGACCAGCGCATTGCTGGCCAGCCGCAGTTCCTTGCGGGCGTCAAGATTGTAGTCGTCGATACCGACGCTCACCCACCGCCCCGTGCGCCCTTCGATCTGCTCCAATGTGGTGTCGGCCGCGATCAGGTGCCGGTAAATCGCGTTCCGCAGATGCGGCAGGTACAGCCCGCCGAACGCTCCATGCCAGTAGGGACAGTTGCACTGGCCGCGATAGAGGTCGTTACGTGCGGCGGCGAAGAGGTCGGCCTGGTCGCGCGCCGTTGGCGTCGCCGCCAGCGCATCAAGCCGCGCGCTGATTTCGCGCATCCGGCAGTACATCTCGTTGCTCTCGGCGTACTTTGTGAAGAAGTTCCGCCAGAAGCCTCCCCGCACGTACTGCCGCACCTGCTGAAAGTCGTGATCGTGTTCCTTCCGGTGCAGGACGTCGTGAAACGTCTGCTGGGCCGCCGCCGGCAGCGCCCATTCCGTCATCTCGCGATAGCTCGCATCCGGCAGGTACACGCGTCCCAGCGGCGCGACCGAGTCGATCGCCTCCGAGGCCGTGCACACCTGCAACCATTCGCGGTTCCCGCTCAGGGCGTCAAAGAATCGCCGCAGCCAGCCGTCGCGATAGACATGGTCTTTCGTTCCCGGCCACGTGCCGAACTTCTCGCCGTCGTCGCCGAATGCCACCACCGAGTTCGGCCGCCGGTAGGCGATGTCGCGGAGATAATTGATCGTCTCCTGCGGATCCTGAAACGGGATCGTGTAACGCAGCCGCTCGCTGCCGGGGAACATCTTCAGCAGCCGGCCCTCGTCCTCGGTGACGTAGTAGCCGTGCAGGTCGTCCGCCGCAACGCCGGCCCCCTTGAAGTGAAAATCGTCGACGATCGTGTACTCGATGCCCGCCGCCGTGATGTCCCCGGCAAACGTCTGCTCCCAGACCCGCTCCGGCACCCACATCCCGCGCGTCCGGGCGCCGAACGTCCGCTCCAGGTGTTCGGAATACGCCCGGATCTGCCCGATGCGGTCCCGCCGCGGAATGCACGCCAGGATTGGCTCGTAGTACGGGCCTCCGACGATCTCGATCTGCCCGCGCTCGACGAACGACCGCACCCGGTCGATGTATTCCGGATGCCGGTCGGCCAGCCAGTCCAGCAGACTTCCCGACGTGTGCAGCGACACCGGGATGTCCGGGTACTGCTCCAGCACGTCCAGGAACGGGCGGTAACTGTCCTGGTACGCCGCCTCGAACACCCCGTCGAAGTTGCCGACCGGCTGATGGTTGTGCAGCAGCAGTGCAAGACGGACAGAAGGTTGCATGTTGGAGTTCAGCCTTCAGGCTGTTTCGATCGACGTTGGACCTCCGGGGCAGGCTAAAGCCTGAACTCCAACTCGCCGGATTTGTACTGAGTGCCGCCCGGCGAATCCAGATCGAACCTGCGTGCGCAGCGGGCGATACGTCCGGTCCGCCCGCCCCCCCGCGCCCAATTCCGCAGCACCGCGCATGTCCCCGCAGACTGCCGGACCCCCGATTACCCCAAAATGACAAATGACTATTGACCAATGACAGTTTCTTCTCGCCCTCAATTTGTCATTGGTCAATAGTCATTTGTCATTGAAAGAACTCGTCATCCGTCCGCCGGAACCTCGACGCCCCGCAGCGCCCGCGCCGCCTCTTCCGGCGCCACGCTGTTGATGTAGAACCCGCTCCCCCACTCGAAACCGGCGATCCCCGTCAGCCGCGGGCAGATCTCGATGTGCCAGGAATAGTGCGGCAGGTCCTGCGAATCGAACGGAGCAGTATGAATCACGTAGTTGTACGGCGGATCGTCCAGGGCCAGTTCATGTTTCCGGAGCGTCTGCTTCAGCACCGCGCCGAGTTCCTCGATCCCCTGCCGCGTCACGTTTTCGAAATGGCTCGAATGCTGCTTGGGAATGATCCACGTCTCGAACGGAAACCGGCTGGCGAACGGGCAGATCACGAGAAAGCCGGGCGAGTCGATGACCACGCGCTCCTCGGTCGCCAGCTCCTGCTGGATCATGTCGCTGAAAATGTTCCGGCCGCGATAACGGTAGAACGCCTCCGACCCCTGCAACTCGTCGCGAATCGCGATCGGCACGATCGGATTGACGATGAGCTGCGAGTGGCTGTGATCCAGCGAGGCGCCGGCGGCCGCCCCCTTGTTCTTGAAGATCAGTCCGTGGACGAGCCGGGCGTCGCGCTTGAGATCGACCAGCCGGTCGCGGTACGCCCAGAGCACTTCGCGGATCGCGCCGACGGACAG
>JAEUIG010000244.1 GCA_016795125.1 Planctomycetaceae bacterium
AGACGAAGCATGCGAGAATTGCGTTTGCAGCATCCCGTGAATTCCGATTTCTTCTATCGGGAAGTTCCTGTTTCGCATGATCTCGACCAGCTCGTCCCAGAACCGATTGTTGCCGCGAATATGATCGGAGAGCGCCTGCCGTGCCCCGCGCCAGTTGCGCGTCAGCAGGGCTTCCAGGATGCGGCGATGTTCTTCGGCGACCTTGCTGGCCACGTCGCTGCTGTAGGCTTCTTCCCACTTCAGCAGCAGCCGGTAGAAGCGGGACGCCGGACCTTCGAGGAAACTGCGAATATGCGGATTCGCCGCCAGAGTGATGAAATACTCGTGCAATGATTCGTCGGAGCGGGGCAGTTCTTCGGTCGTGCGCGGCGGGGCATTGGCTTCCAGCATCCGCTGCAGGTCGGCGGCGACCAATTTGGGGCGCGCGAGTTCCAGCGCTTTCAGTTCGAGGACTTCGCGCACGTCGGTGAAGGCCCTGAGGTCGTCCATCTGAAACGCCTTCAGCCGCCACCCCCGGCGGGGCAGGTGCTCCAGCAGGCCTTCTCCCGCGAGCCGATGCAGGATGTTGCGAATGACGGTGCGGCTGACGCCATACTTCTCGGCGGTGACTTCTTCGCGCAGGAAGACGGCTTCTCCCTTGAGACTGACTTGAACGAGATCCGTCGAAACGACCTTGAACAGGTCGCGCGGCCGCTCGGGACGCAACGAGGGGGATTTGGACGATCGCCGCCGCTGATGGGCCGCGACCTTCAATCGCCGATTGGAGCCCCGCACGAGGAGGCCCTCGCTCACAAGTTCGTTGATCGCCATCCGCACGGGCGTGTAACTGACCTTGTAGTAGGCCGCCAGGGAATCGAGCGTCAGTTCGGTGACGACCAGCGGCTCTCCGGAGCGCAACTGCGCGGTCAGGTCGCTGGTGATGTATGCCGCCATGGACATTCTCGGACGATATTTGATCGAGTGTCCAATGTCAACAATATTGGATACAATAACAAAAGTCCGACTGACGGCAGATTGAGGGCCGATTGTGGCGGTCAGAGAGCCGGAAATGCGGCTGGCGCGCCCGCTCAAGTCAGCCGACGCGATGAGCAACGCTGGTCGGCCGGGCGTGGCGCATGGTTGGCGACGAAGCCGCCGGCACCCCGCCAATCACTCCAGAGCAAACAGTGTTCCAACCGGTGCTGTCGAGAGGCGACTGACATCCCGTTCGGCGCGGCGGGCTCGCTGATCGCCGACGCTTGCATCAGTTTTCATGCATGCCAGATTTTCCGGGGAGATTCTGATGCACTTCGTCCCGTCGCGAACTCAGGCAGTCTCTGCACAATATCCGCGCTGATACTCCGGCGGTGCTCACCAGTTGCTCCGGCTCCGTGTCGGCGACGGAGCGACGGATTCTCAGCACCATCTCGCGCAGATGCTTTCGCCCGTTGCATGCTGAGGGGTGTCCGATATGGCCGACCGGTCCGACGCTGGTGATCAGCAGTTCTGCAGGCATGTCGAAGATCTCCCCCGTCCTCGACCCTGCATGCCGCTTCCGTTACGGTGCGGTCGTTGTCGCCGCGGCCGTTGCATCGCGCCGGCAGTCCGGGGATCGAAGAGCGGAGAGAGGACGTGAGTTCAGCGACCGTGTTTACCGATCTGGTCGACTCCCGGCGAGAGTGGATCGAGTCGGTTCTGAAGCCGTGGTGCCGCAGCGCTGCGCGGCGCGAGCTGCTGGCGGCGGAGCAGGAGTGGGTCGACATTGCCGGCCGCGCCGACCCGCAGAAGACGCTGTGGCCGTGGGCCTGGAGCCGGTTTCCCGTGCTCTACGTGGACGACCTCGGCGGACTCGAAGAAACCTACCGTGTGACCGTCACCCTCCGCGACGGCTCCCGCCGCACCGGCTATCCCGACGCCCGGCGCAGCGTGCGCGGCGAACTCGTCCTGCTCGGCGACGCTTCCGGCCAGGGACTGTGCAACCTTGGCCCGTGGTCGATTGACGACATTGCGAACGTCGAGCGGTCGTGATGAACGCTTTCTGATCTGCGTACATCCGCTTCATCCGCGCGATCCGCGTTCCATTCTGCTTGCGATAAGCGAACAGCCCGGCGGCTGCTGCCACCGGGCTGTGTGTGCGTCAGTCGATCCGAACGCCGGCCGTCAGGCCGCGTCAAATTCCGAGATGCGATTCCGCGGCGCGAACGGCGCGAGGATGTCGGCCGATCCGTCCAGCTGGAA
>JAEUIG010000296.1 GCA_016795125.1 Planctomycetaceae bacterium
TCGTCGCCACGCCCATCCCGATGGTCCGGGCCGCGCCATCCGGCTCTGAACCCGGTTCCTGGCTGCCGGCGCAAAACTCAGTTTGACTCGGAATCCGTTTCCTTCTAGGATGGACGCGGTAAAGCGCCTCCGAGTCCACCCCCCGCAGTCGCTTTTTCGTTCGCCGGGAACCCCACCCGCTAGCCGGTTTCCGAGCAGGTCCGCGGAATCAAACCGCGGCTCTCCATAACCTTCCGCCAATCGGCGGTTGGCGATGACCTCCAAAGCCCGATGGCGTGCAGTTCGCCTTCAGGCCCACCTTCCAGCATAACTGCCGTCCAGAAATCAGTTTAAGTCATGCGTCGCACCGATATCCGCAACATCGCCATCATTGCCCACGTCGATCACGGCAAGACGACGCTCGTCGACGCCCTGCTGCGGCAAAGCGGCCACTTCCGCGATTCGCAGCTCACGGGCGACTGCATCCTGGACTCCAACGAGCTGGAGCGCGAACGCGGGATCACCATTCTCGCCAAGAACATCGCCCTCAACTACGCGGGCGTGAAAATTAACATTATGGACACCCCGGGCCACGCCGATTTCGGCGGCGAGGTCGAACGCGTCCTCCGCATGGCCGACGGTGCCCTGATCCTCGTCGACGCCTTCGAAGGACCCCGGCCGCAGACGCGCTTCGTCATGACCAAGGCCCTCGAAATGGGTCTCAAGCCGGTCATCGTCGTCAACAAGATCGACCGTCCCGAATGCCGCCCCGAGGACGTCCTCCTCGAAACCCTGCACCTGATCGAGGAACTCGGCGGCGAGAACGCCCTCGAGATTCCATACATCTACGCCAGCGGACGCGAAGGCTACGCCACGCACGACCCCGCGATCCGTGGCGAGTCGATCAAGCCGCTGCTGGACATCGTCCTCGAGCACGTCCCCGGCCCGGACGTCGACCTCGATGGCCCGCTGCAGATGATGGTCACGAACCTGGTCTGGTCGGAGTATGTCGGCCGGATTGCCGTCGGCCGCATCTCGGCTGGATCCGTCAAGCCGGGTCAGAGCGTGGCCGTCATGAAGGCGGACGGCGCGAACATCGTCTCGCAGGTGGAAGAGATCGAACTGTTCGACAAGCTCGGGCGCCTCAAGGCGGACGAGGCGAAGGCGGGCGACATCGTCGCCCTCGTGGGCCTGGAAGACGCGGAGATCGGCGATACGGTCGCCGATGCCGCCAATCCGGTCGCACTGCCGCGCATCACCGTCGATGAACCGACGCTGTCGATGACCTTCACGATCAACTCGTCGCCGATGGCCGGGCGGGTGGGCAAGTTCGTCACCAGCCGTCACCTGCGCGACCGACTCGAACGCGAACTCAAATCCAACGTCGCCCTGCGCGTGGAAGAAACCGATCAGAAAGAGATCTTCAAGGTGTCGGGCCGCGGCCTGCTGCACCTCTCCATTCTCATCGAACAGATGCGCCGCGAAGGGTACGAGTTGTCGGTCGGCAAGCCGGAAGTGATCCGCAAGCGGGTCGACAACAACTGGCAGGAGCCGTTCGAGCTGCTGGAAGTCGAAGTTCCCGCCAACGACGTCGGCTCCGTCATCGAGCTGTGTTCGCAGCGACGCGGCAAGCTGAGCCAGATGCAGCCCGGCTCGGGCAACCACACGCACCTCGAATTCTCCATTCCGGCCCGCGGACTGATCGGCCTCCGCACCCGCATGTTGAACGCCACGAAGGGGGAAGCCGTCATGCATCACCGCTTCGACGGCTACCGCGTCGTCGAAGGAGAGATTCCCCGCCGCAAGAACGGCGTCATGATCTCGCAGGACACCGGCCGCACGACGGCCTACGCCCTCTCGAAGCTCCAGGAACGCGCGGCGTTTTTCGTGGGAGCGGGCACCGAAGTCTACGAAGGCATGATCGTCGGCGAGAACGCCCGCGACAACGACCTGGTCGTCAATCCGGTCCGCGAGAAGAAGCTGACCAACATGCGCGCGTCGGGCTCGGATGAAAACGTCATCCTCGCCCCGCCCCGCGAAATGTCGCTGGAACTCGCCCTCGAATACATCGAGTGGGACGAGTACGTCGAAGTCACGCCCGACGCCATCCGCCTGCGCAAAATCTGGCTCACCGAGAACGATCGCAAGCGCAACGCCCGCAACGTCGGCTAAGCCCATTCTCCCCTCTCCCTCTGGGAGAGGGGCCGGGGGTGAGGGCGAGTTTCAATCCGGCTTCAACGGGTGTTGCTTCTCGCATCACTCATTGACGAGCCGCGACCGTCAGGGAGCGTACGGCGCGTGATGCGCTCCCTGACGGTCGCGGCTCGTAAGCGTATCATTTCGCCGGCGACGCCACGTCGGCAATCAACCGCGCCGCTGCCGCAATCGCCGGCTCCGGGATCGTGTGACCGCCGCGGAACCGCAGGAACTCGACTGCGTGACCGTCCCGCGTGAGCAGGTCCCGCAATGCCTCCGCCCCTGAGTACGGCAGGATCGGATCGTCGACTGCGTGACTCTGGACGACGCGCAGCTTCGTTCCCTGCGACGACGCCCGGGTCCATTCGGACTCGTTGAGCAGCGTGCCCGACCAGGCGATCAGCCCACCCGGCCGCTCCGCCAGGTGCAGCGCGACGTCCGTGGACAGCATCGCCCCCTGGGAAAACCCGCCGAGCGTCATGCGGGAATTCGGCAGGCCGGTCCGCCGCCCGATTTCCGTGAGCAGGCCGGTCAGCAGTGCGGTCATCTCCGGCAGGCGTGCGGGCGCTTCATCGCGCAGGTTGCGGAAGTCGCCGGTCGCCATCAGCATCTGCAACTTGACCATGTCGATGGGCCACCAGGCGCGGCCGCCGGGCATCCCCAAGTCATCCAGCGACAGCGGCGCGGTCGGAAACACGAACAGAATCTGCTCCGCCGCTTCGCCGAGGTACTCCGTCAGGGCGCCGCCCAGCGGCACCAGGTCGGTCCCCGGCGCGCCGAATCCATGGCAGAACACGGCCACGGCCATCGGCGTTTCCGTCGGGCCGTCCAGCACACAGTTCAGACCGGCAAGCTGCTCGCGATGCATCAGCTGTTTCCATGACTTGGGATGTGCCGACAGGATAGCCGCCGCGTGAGGAGGGGTCATGCGACAAGCCGCAAGAATCATTGTGACTTCACATGACATCAAAAAGATGCCTTCAAACGTGAGTCACAATGACTCATCAACTCTGCCAAACACACTGTAACAAAATATTGCGTAACACTTTGCGACCTGCCAATGCAATGGCTCGCTGAACTGGCACGCCACATGCATTTCACTTCGCTTATCCGGTACGAACCGGTCCCACCCACATCTCAAAGTCTGTTGCCACAAGGTCTCCTGCCATGAACGCCACCCGCCTGTTCGCTTCCGCCCTGCTGATGATCGTCTCCGTCGCCGGTCAGGCCAATGCCGATGGCCGCCTGTACCGTGAACTCGATGAACTCAACAACCACGCGCTGATGCACGCCCGCGACGCACGCTGGGAAGTGGCCGACCACTTCGCCGGCAGCCGCGACTACGCAGGACTCCGCGAGGACGCCCGCGCATTGACGGTCGCCCTGCGGAACATCGAAGACGCCATTTTCCTCGAACGCAACCCGCATACGATCCTCGCGATGATGGACGACGCCCACGATGTGCTGCGGCACTTTGAAGAGCACGTGGACCGCTCCGACATCGGCCGCGTGTCGTGGACCATCCGTCGTGGCGTCCGCATCCGGCCGGCCGGCTATGCACACGTCACGCACCTGAAGTCGATCCTGGCGGACCTGCATGACGACGTCGATTCGATGATTGCCGTGCTCGAACGTGCGGACTCGCACCACCACGGCCACGATCACGGGCTGGAAGTGATTCCCGACGCGCCCTTCGGAGTCGCGCCGGGCGCCGTCTCGCCCGGACTGGGCGTGCCGGGCGTGTTCATCCCGGACCTGAGTGCAGAAACCGTCGTCCCGGTGTACCGCTCGCGAATCGGCACTGTCTCGGTCGAGTACCGTTAATCAAAGTGATCTGAGCCACGGGGTTGATCCCCGTGGCGCTCAGGAATCTTCAACCAGAGAAGCCCCGCGTTTTGCGACGCGGGGCTTTCTTGTTTGAGGACGAGAATGGGCGAGCACAACCGCTCACCAGTCGAATCCTCCGTCGGCCCGGGGGCGATGTACCTCCAGATAGTCCTGACGATCCCCGGAGTTCAGCAGTTCCAGACAGGCAGCGCCGAGCGCGAACGAACGGTCGTCGTGGCTGCGGCCGTCCGCCGGGTGGTCGATCCGCAACTGCCCGCCCGCACGCTGCCGGACAATCAGTCCCGCCAGCTCCGTCTCCAGATCGTCGCGGAGGTCATCGTCCGCCGCTCCCGCGACCGTCCCGCAATCCGGATACCAGGTCACCTTGCGCTCGATGATCAGCCGACGCAGCAGCAGTGCCAGCGCGTGGTTCCCGCGCCCGGCCTGGAAGGAGAACCGGCGAATCGCATGTTCCCGCTCCATCTGCTGCACGACCCCCACGAGCTGGTAGTCGTCGACCACGAACTGCACTCCCGGAAAATTGCCGGCGATTCGCGCCATCCAGTCCGCCACCCATTGCACCTGCGTAGGGCGGCCCGGTGCTGGACGCACGACATCCATGCGATCGACGACCACGCGGTCTCCCTCGCAATGACACACGCAGCCCACCGTCAGGTCGTGCTTTTCCGCGTAGTCGACCGACGCGACATACGCGTGCTGCGGCTGCCCGCTCTGCTGCATCGTCCGCAGGGGGTCGCAGCAGGCTTCGGCTTCGGCCAGCGTCACAAACGCGCCGTCCGAGGTCTGCCAGATGTTCAGCCACAGCCGCTCATACACCGGGCGAGGCAGGAGTCGTTCCTGTTCCGCCAGATGTTCCGCAGTGATCCACGGCGCCTGCGGGCCTGCCAGGGAGGAGAAGTACCAGCCGGCGCTCGTTCGCGCCGCTTCGCGGACCTCCCACTGCCATCCGCGGCCGACCCCCGAGTTGCTGAGCACCAGCAGGACGCACTGTTTCCGCTTGGCGGCCGACGACACCAGCGACTGCCACAGTTCGCCGCGCGGCCAGTGGCACAGCTCGTCGCAGATGACGAAGTCCGGATCGTGCCCCCACGAACTCGCCACGTCCGACGACAGGAAGTCCATCCGGCTGCCGGTCGCCGGATGCGAGACGCTCGTCGCGCGAAACTTGAGGCCGTCGAGCAATTCGGCATTGCACCGCGCCAGCCGTTCCATCGCGTCGCGGACCAGCAGGGCCTGCTCCTGATCGGCGGCCGCACAGAGGCCGCGGACCGGACGCCGGCCGGCGATCAGAATCCATGCCGCCTGCACGGCGGTGTCGAATGTTTTGGAATGACCGCGAGGCCGTTCGAGGTAGGCCCGCCAGCACTGCGGTCCCGGCGGCGAGCGGCGCTCGCGCGGAAGTCCAGCGAGCGCCAGCCAGGCTCCATCCAGCGCGCGAAGATCGCGCGCCTGCCAGTCCAGCATCCGCTCGCCGAACGTCCGCCGGTCTCCGTCGCACACCCGCAGCACGCGGCGGAAGAATTCAGGACTCCACGCCGCGGTGCCGGCGTCCAACGAGCGCTTGCAACTCAGCCGGGACATCAATTCCCGCAGCGCGGTACTCATCCGCCAGTTCATCAGGTTCCAGCTCCTTCAGGTCCGCGCCGGGCAGCGACACCTGCCGCCATTCCGGCGGCGGATGCAGTTCCAGGAAAAAGCGTTGAGCCGGGACGCTGCCTTCCATTGCGATGCGATACAGCCGCGCCGCCACGTTCTGGCTCAACCCCCCTTGCGCCTGCTGCAGTCGCTCTGCAAAGCCGGCATCGTCGGTGGCCGCTTTCACGAACGACGTCAGGCTGATGCCCAGCTTCTGGCACAGCATCGCCGGCGACGCCCCGTGAGAAATCCACCACAGGAACTCTCCCTGCAGGGATTCGCTGAGCACGTCCGCTTCCGACCACGGCACCGGAATGCCAGCGGCCTTCGGACTGCGGCCTGCCAGGCCGGGCAGTCCCGTCACCGGCGTGCCGTCATCGCGCACGATCTCCGGAACCGGTGCCGGATTCCCGGTTGTCGAAGACGTAGTAGATCGGCTGCGCGTACCGGCTCTTGCTGTGCGTTTCTTCGGTGACGAGCCCTGACCCGCCATGTCGTCTCCCTCCTCCGTAAATCTGCGAATGCGTCCGCCGCGAACTGTGGCGAACCCGCGTCACTCCCACCCGGACAAATCCGGCCCGTTCAAAAAACGGATTGACGTGACCCATCTGCGCGAGCGTTTCGATCCACGGGTATCCCGACAGTTCGCAACTGCGGCGAATGAACGGCGCGGCAATGCCGGCGCCCCGATAGGTCGGGTGCAGCACGACGCGGCTCAGCATCAGCAGTTGCCGGTTCATCGTGCGGATCGAGGTCCGTTCCCACCGGCCGGACCGTCCGAAATACCGGTTCCGTTGCGCCAGCGAGATCGGCGGCGACACGAACAGGCAGATGCCGATCGGCTCGTCTCCGTGCCACAGCAGCGTGATGAACCGCGTCATTCCGACCTGGTGACTGCGATAATGCCACCGCGCGAAGTACGGCCAGTCGCGCTTGGCCGCCTCGCTGATCCACAGCTCCCCGGCGAACGACAGCCCTCTTTTTTTTTACAAAGATCACCCGCAGCAGAGACATCCGGCCCGGCGCGACGCCGGACTCCGATCTCTCCGTCCAGGCGGCACTGCACATGCACGTCCGGGTCGAGGTCCGCCGCAAGATCCTCGTGCGTCGTCGCCAGCAGGAACCCGCTGCCCGTACGGTCGCACAGGCGGCGCACGTTATTTGCCACGACCTTCGCCAGCGTGCGATCCAGCGTGGCGGTGAATTCATCCGCCAGCAGCCAGTCCGGCCGCGCCGCGAGTCCGAGCGCCAGCCGAAACCGATACCGCTGGCCGTCGCTCAGCTCGGAAGGAGTCCGCAGCATGAGGTGGGCCTCCCCCAGCCCGCACGATGACAGCAGGTGCATCGTTTCATCAACCGGCAGCGCAAAGGCGTCGATCAGTGACTGTTCTTCCAGCGGCAGCGCGTTGATGTCGACAATTAAGGCCGGCCGTTCACATGCGGCACGTGGTTCATCCCCCTGCCCCGCAGCATTGCTCTGCGCATCCGCCACGGCGCGCATCAGCGACGACTTGCCCGATCCGCTGGGCCCGGTGAACAGCACCACGTCTCCGGGTTGAATCGGCAGATCCAGACCATCGGCAATCACGTGTGACCCGCGCTCGAAGCCAATCCCGAAGCAGTCCATGACCTGCGCACACCGCACCGAGTTTCGCCTGGGTCGAAACGCGTGACGCACATCAATCCGCATCGATCACTCCCTTTTGCACGGCAGAAGAAAGCCGCTGATGGACGCTAATGACCGCAAATATGAAGCCGTCAGGCAACGCTGGCGTGCTCGGATTTCCCTGTTGCTCGCGTCGATCAGCGCTTATCAGCGGTTCTTCACTTTCGCATCATTCGCAGTTCATCCCCGGTCGCCGCGCACGTGAACCTCAATGTCTGGTTCGTCCGCGACGATTTCGTTCAGTTGAAGCTCCACGCGCGGCCAGCGTTCGGCCGGAATGTGCAGGATCACGGTGACCTGATCCCGTTCGGCGCAATCGGCTTCAATCTCAGGCGGATCATCCCTGCCGAACTCGTCGGGAGTCAGGACGAGGTCCCGCAGCGACTGGTCGTCGAACCCGGTGAGGGTGACGTCGAAGTCCGGCAGTGCGTGCAGTTCTTCCAGCAGGTCGATCAGCCTGTCCGGGTCCCAGTCGCCGCCGACGCGCGGGTTGTTCAGCGCGATGTTGAGTGCCTGCTCCCGTTCCAGCGGCAGGTCAAGGACGACGCAGTCCACTTCGCGCACGCCGCGACGTCTGAGGATTTCCACCCGCTGGTGACCGCCGACGATGTGTCCTGTCCGCGCGTTCCAGACCGGCGGCTGCACGAGGTCGAACTCGGACAGCGAACGCTCGAGGCGCGCGTAGGCCTCGTCTCCTGGCTGAAGACCGACGCGCGGGTTGTACGGTGCGGGCTGAAGCTGCTCGATCGGAATCGCACGGATGTTCATGAAGCAGTGTCTGATCGGGAGTCGGGGTGGCCGGGGCTGGACCGGAGGGAAGCCGCGGTGCGCGATCGCCGGGCACTAATGGTCGGTGCGGAGTGCGGCGACATCGGCCTCGTCCTCCGCAAACGGATTTTCGACGGCCACACCGACATCGTCCGCATCACCGTCGTCGATGTCGGCGTAGTGCCACAGGTCGTCCGGCGGAGCGAAGCGCGACCGCAGCTCCCGCTCGATCACCCGCAGGCAGCGGGTCACATGACCCTTGGGATGTCCGAACGCGCGGCCGATGTGGTCCACCGTCCAGCCCCCGTTCACCCGCAGGGTGAACATCGCCAGGTACTTCCAGATCCGCTGATCTTCGCCGGCGTAGTTGCGGTATACCTCGGTCCAGAACTGATCGGGACCGGACCGCGGGAGAACAACTTTCACCTGGGCAGCATTCATTACGGACATGCAGTGCAATCCTTTGCTGGGGCCAATCCCGGCCAGACCGGAGCAGCCTCACGGCTCTAATCCAACCGGTGCTGGTGCGCCATCCGGGTTGCGCGCGAGTTCGTCAACGACTGTCGATCTACTAACGCCCCGCTGACAAGGGGAGTCGCCGGAATTCGACGGCGAAGCGCGGCTAGGTCGGGGGCGCTTTCAGAACTGGAACTGCGAGAGCAGAGCCGCGGCGATCAGGCCGCCCCACAGCAGCGTCATCAGGCCGCCGAACACAATTCCGATCCAGGCATGCACGGAGCCTTTGGTCTCGGGGTGCTGCCGGCGGTAACTCAGCCCCATGACGCCGAGCACGACCCCGGCAATTCCCGGGACGATGCCAATGCACGGCATCAGTGAAAAGACTCCGCAGTAGTACGCGATCAGCGCCTTGGGGTTCTTGTACGGTATGAAGCCGCCGGTGGCGTCTCCCTCGGGCCGGGCGTCGTCGGGACGCCGCTGGGGCAGGTCCGCCATGGTCTTGTTCCTGCGAGATGCTCGTACCGCGTCGATGACACGGTCAGCATACGCACGCCCCCATCTCGTCGCCATCGTCGCTCGATCTGTTCAATCGTCGGCGATTCTGTAATAGTCGCGGGTCCCCATGCCCGCATCTGATTCCAGCGACGCCGATGTTGCGTCCCGCCGGTCCGCACGCGAAGGACTCGCGTCCAGCTTTCGCATCGTCAGCCTCGGCACGCTGTTCAGCAGGATTCTCGGGCTGGCCCGCGACATGCTGCTGGCCTCGGCCTTCGGCGCCGGGCCGATCCTCGATGCGTTTACGCTGTCGTTTCGCCTGCCGAACCTCGCCCGGCAGCTCTTTGGCGAAGGCGCCCTGACCGCCGCCTTCCTGCCGATCTTTGTCCGCGAGCTGCGGTCCGAAGATCCCAATGGGGCCCGGCAGCTGGCCTCGGCGATGTTCTGCGGACTGGCAGCCGTCCTCGCGGCGCTCGTTCTGATCGCGGAACTGGGCCTCTTTGCTGCGCTGAGCTTCCTGGACCTCTCGCAGAATGTGCGACTGCTGCTGATTCTCATCGCCATCCAGACGCCGTACCTGCTGTGCATCTGCCTGGCGGCGCAACTGAGCGCGGTGCTGCATTCGCTGCGGCAGTTTTTCTGGCCGGCGCTGCTGCCGGTGTGCCTCAACCTGGTGTGGTTGCTCGGCATCGCCGTCGCCATGCTGCTCAACACGACTCCGGAAGGCCGCATTCAGGCGGTGGCGGTGTCTGTTGTCGTTGGCGGGATCTGCCAGTTGTCGATCGCGGTCTGGGCAGTGGCTCGGGCGGGCTACCCGCTGCGCCGCAACTTCGGGCCGGCATGGGTGCGGGTGCGGGAAGTCGCCACCGCAATGCTGCCGATCGTCCTCGGCTTTGCCGTGTCTCAGCTCAACGTCTTGGTGGACAGTCTCGTGGCGTGGGCGGCCGCCAATACGCAGGTGGGCGCTTTGTTGCCGATCCGGATCGAACCGGGAACGGCGACCGCGCTGTTTTTCGGACAGCGGATGTACCAGTTTCCGCTCGGCATCTTCGGCGTGGCGCTGGGGACGGTGCTGTTTCCCTTGTTGGCGAGTCACGCACAGGCGGGAGACCAGGAGGGGCTGCGGCGCGACCTCGCGCATGGACTCAAGCTGACGATTGCGATCGGCGTGCCGGCGTCGGCGGGGCTGGCAGTGTTGAGTGGACCGATTACCAATCTGCTGTTCCGCCGCGGCGCGTTCGATGAGTCCGATGCACAACTGACCGCCACGATGGTCGCGGTGTATGGGACGGCCGTCTGGGCGTACATCGGCGTGCTGATTGCCTATCGCGCGTTCTATGCCATTGGGGACCGCCTCACGCCCGTGCGGATCAGTGTGGGAATTGTTCTCTGCAATTTCGTGCTGAATGTGGCACTGGTGTGCCTGATCGGCGGCGTGGGGTTGGCGATCGGCGGCGCTGTGAGCGCTGCGGTGCAGTCGGTTGTCGCGAGCCTGATGCTGCAGTCGCGCGTAGGGCGGCTGGACTGGCCGGAGATTGCGGCAACCGGCGGCAAGACGGTCCTGGCAACGATCGCAATGTCGGTCGCCTGCGTGGGCATCCTCCAGACGCTGCCCGGAGGGGAGTCGCTCGGTTCCAGGCTCGCGGCCGTTGTGCTGCCGATGTCAGCCGGCATGGGGGTCTACCTGCTGATGGCGCGCGCGGTGGGGTTGAGCGAACCCTGGGAACTCACTGGAATCGCGGGACGTCGCCGCGCTTGAATGCGAACTTGAGTCAAAAGTCGACGTGACCCGGTCTCCCAGCTCTCGGCTCGCAACTCTCAACTCACGTCATTTCCCCCGTAGTCCGGCCGGTCGATTGCCGATGATTGAGTCAGCCGCGACCGATTGGTCGCAGCCAGAAAGCCGCCGGCGCAATCACGCCGAACGGCGATCGAACGACCTCTCTGATGCAGTACGGCCGGAGGACCAAACACATCGCGTGGGCCGCAGTCCACACAGCGACACCTGCTTCAGCAGGGTCGGACTGCCGCTCGTTTCGCAACGACTCCTTTCCGTTGCCCACAAAGCACCAGAGGTCGAATCAACGACCGCAGTGGCACCCAGTGCCGCTGCGGTCGTTTTTGTTATTGCCGGAGAAACCGGGGGCTGACGCCGCCCGGCTCGCCTGGCCGATGTGGTTCTGCGCTTGATTCACTCGCAGCACCCGGCATACTGCAGGGAGCGATTTCTCTCACACTTTGAGATCACTCCCATGCCGCTCCTCGATTCCCGGGTTTCCCGCCGCCGCTTCCTGCAGGTTTCCGCCGCAGCAGCCACGGCCGTCGCCGTACCGCAGCTCTTCGCCGCCGAGGCTGACCCGTATGGCGGGTTCAAGATGGGGCTGCAGAGCTACACGCTCCGCGCGTTCGACGCCCGGACCGCCCTGGAGCACACTCGCAACCTCGGGCTGCACTACTGGGAATCGTTCCCGAACCACGTGCCGCTGAGCACGCTGCCCGACCATATCCGCGAGCAGAAGGCGCTTCTCAAGGAGTACGACATCAACCTGGTGGCTTACGGCGTCGTGAGCTTCAACAGCGATGAAACCAAGGCCCGCGAGATCTTTGACTTCGCCAAGGGCATCGGGCTGGTGTCGATCAGCGCGAATCCGAAAAAGGACGCAGCCACGTTCGACCTGCTCGACAAGCTGGTTGAGGAATACGGCATCCCGGTCGCGATCCACAATCACGGTCCCGGCGCCGATTACGACAAGATTCAGGATGTCGTCGATTTCGTCCACGATCGTCACCCGTTGATCGGCGCCTGCGTCGATACCGGACACTACCTTCGCAGCGACGAAAACCCTGTGGACGCGATCCGCATCCTGGGTCCGCGCGTGTTCGGCGTCCACTTCAAGGATGTCCGCACGGTCCGCGATCCGGCCGAACTCGCCAAGCTGGAACAGACGCTGCCCGAAGGGCGCGTGCGTCAGCTCAAGGCGGAAGGCAAGCTGTTCACGATCCTCGGCGAGGGGGAACTGGACGTCCTCGGCTGCCTGAAGGAGCTTCGCAAGTTGAACTACGACCGCTGCCTGGCGCTCGAGTACGAAGAAAACGAGCAGAACCCGCTCTCGGACATTGAGATCAGCCTGCAGACGGTCCGCGAAGCGGTGAAGAAGCTGGATGCGTGAATGGAGAAGCCAAGGGAGGAGGGCTAAGGGTCAAACCCTTAGCCCTTGACCCTCCGCCCTTAGCCCTCAGTCAAACAGCCGGCTGACCGATTCGTTCCGGTGGATTCGCCGGATGGCCTCACCCAGCAGGGGTGCGACGCTGACGACCTTCAGATTGGCCAGCTTGCGCGCGGCGGTCTGCGGGAGCGAATCAGTCACGACAATTTCGTCGATCTCGGCGTGCGACAGGCGTTCGACGGCCGGACCGCAGAACAGTCCATGCGCGGCCCCGACATAGACCTTCTTCGCGCCGTGCTGCCGGGCGACATTGACGGCGCCCACGATCGACCCGCCCGTGCTGATCATGTCGTCGAAGATCAGCGCGGTCTTCCCGGCGATGGGACCGCCGATCAGGTTGGCCTGACGCACCTCCGTGGCGCTCGACCGCCGCTTGTCGACGATCACGAGCGAACCTCCCAGGTGCTCCTGGTGCTGCAGTGCCCGCTTGATGCTGCCCTCGTCCGGACTGACGATCACCATTTCTTCCTGCGGGATCTCCAGCGACTTGAAGTACAGGTCGAGGATGGGTGCGGCAAACAGGTGGTCGACGGGCAGGTCGAAGAACCCCTGAATCTGCGCCGCGTGCAGGTCGATGGTCAGGACGCGGTTGGCGCCGGCGCCGGTAATCAGGTTGGCCACCAGTTTGGATGTAATCGGCACGCGGCCGGCGTCCTTGCGGTCCTGCCGCGCATAGCCGAAGTACGGCAGCACGGCGGTGATCCGCGACGCGCTCGCCCGCATGCAGGTGTCGATCAGAATCAGCAGTTCCATCAGATTCTGATTGGCGGGCGGCCCTGTCGGCTGGATCAGGTAGACATCCCGGCCACGGATGTTCTGATTGAGCCGCACGCTGGTTTCGCCGTCGGGAAAATCGACGACATCGACGTGCGCCAACGGCACCCCGAGGTAATTGGCGATGTCCTGCGCCAACAAGGGGTGCGCCCGGCCGGAGATCAGCGTCAGGTGGTCGTACATCGTGGGACGGGCGATTCGACGGGAGCCGGCGGTAGATGCACAGCCGACGCCGCCGATTGTAGCCGTCCCGTCCGCCGCGAGAAGCGACCCGGACGCTCGCAGCGTCCGGGTCGCTGAGCACCGTGCTAGAACAGCACGCTCAGGCCTGCGACGACCGTGTCGATCTCCTGGCTGATCGCCACGCGCGACAACGGCACCGGCACGCCCGGCGGTGCGATGAACGGACCGGAGATGGTGTGGTCGAAGCCGTGGACCCACGTCAACGAGGCCACCAGCGCCTTGGTCAACTGGTACGAGCCACCCAGATTGAAAACGTGCTGGTAAGGCGACGGCGCGAGCACGTTGAACATCGACAGCCGATCCGGAATCGGATTCTGGTTGAACGAATAACCCATCCGCAGCGCGAACTTGTCGGTCAACTGCAACTGGCCGCCGAGGCAGAACACCCACACGCTTTCCCATCCCAGGCCGCGGAGAGCGCCGGTGCCGCTGAACTGCGCCGGCTCGCCGAACAGCTGCGCCGAATCGAAATCGACATACCGTACGTCGGCCGCGATCAGCACGTTTTCGATCCCGCTGTACGAAGCACCGAACGAAGCGATCAGCGGGAAGTTGAACTGGGTTGTCAGCTCGCGGCCGAAGCCGGCGGCATCCGTGGAATTGATTTCGACGCGTTCAAACCACTGCGGGCTTTTGATCGACGCCCCCAGGTTGAGCCCGC
>JAEUIG010000351.1 GCA_016795125.1 Planctomycetaceae bacterium
AGGGACTTGTGCAGTCGTTTTCTCTGTGCCTCTGTGTTTCAATTTTTTTTGGCGTGGATCGAAGTGTGGCTGAATGCTTGCCAGACTCTCAACGCGAGTCTCTTCGCTGGCTTCTCAGCGCAATGCTTCGAGCGCCGTGAGACGCATCGCATTGAGCGCCGGCAGGAGGCCGCCGAGGAGGGCCATGAGCAGCGTGAGGAGCAGGCCGGCGGCGAGGACGGCTGCGTCGACGGTAAGGTTCAGCACGACGGTCTTGCTGCTGCCGCCGCCGTTGAGAATGCTGGTGGCCGACCAGCCGTCGCACAGCGCGCCCAGCCCGCAGCCGATCAGGCCGCCGATGAGGCCGATGACCATTGCCTCCAGCAGAAACGACGCCACGATGTGCCGACGGCCGTAGCCCATCAATCGCAGCACGCCGATGTCCTTCGTCCGCTGGCTGATCGCGGCGAACATGGTGTTCATAACGCCGAACACGCCGCCGACGGCAAGGATCACGGTGACGAACGTGATCGCGATCAGCAGCACCTGGTTGTATTCGTTCAGCTTCTCGAAATACTGCGATTCGGTGAACGAACTGAGCGTGGCCTTGGTGTAATTCTCGCGAAAATGCCGCGCAAGTTCAGTCGCGGCGGCGGCGTTGGCCGTGCGGCAGACGAGCGTCGTGTATGAGGGCTTGCCGAACATCGGGCCGATCAGTGAGCGCTTGGCCCAGACCTCGGAGTCGAACGTCGAGCCGCCGGATTTCAGCACGCCGGTGATCAGCCACTGGCGGTCGTTCAGCGTGAAGGTGTCGCCGACCGTGAGCGCCGCCGGCTGCTCGCTGCCATCTTTTTTCTCGCCGACGGCGAGGACCCGGGCGATCCCTTCGCCGACGACGCATTCAATGAACGGCGGACCACTTCCCTCGGTCTGCTCGCGGACGCCGGCTTCGGCAAACCATTCGCCGCCCGGGTAGAGCTCCAGTCCGTGCACGCGGCCGGTCTGTGCGGGATCATCCAGTCCGCGCAATTGCAGGAAGCGGCGTTTCGGCCGACCGGGGACGGGGTAGGGGATTGGCTGGTTGACGACGAGATACAGTTCGCGACTGACCAGCGGACGGTCGTTCTCGCGTTCGATGCCGGGTTGATTCTCGATGTCGCCGAGGTCGGAGAACCCGAGGTCGCTGAAGGTTTCATCGGTCGCGCCCTGCGACAGGACGAGGACGTTGCCCGGCTGCCCGCTGGCTTCCGTCAGCGCTTTCATCCCGTTGACGAACGCCAGCATGACGGTCAGCAGCGAGATGACGAGCGTGAAGGCGAGCGCGGTGAGCGTGGTGGTCTTCCAGCGGACGCGGATATTCAGCAGGTTGTAGGACTTGGGGACCTTGCCGAAAGCGACGAGCAACAGCAGCACGCCCACCAGCAGACCGAGGGAGAGCAGGATCCAGTTCGGCACGCCAAGCAGCGGCGTCGCCTGCAGGAACTGCAGCAGGGGGGACGGAGGTGTCTCGGGCTGGTCAAACATGGCTTAGGGAATGGGGAATAGGGAATTGGGAATAGCAAAGGACGGGCGAACAGGATTTCCAATCCCAAGTCCCCAGTCCCTGTTCCCTTGTCAGGTCACTCTGGCGAAGACGTCGGCGACGTGCACTTTGCGGGCGGTCCAGGCGGGGAGGATGCTGCCGGCGAGGGCGGTGCCGGTGCCGACGGCGGCGCCCCACCAGATGGCGGCCATCGGACTGTAAAACACACCGAAGAACGCGATCGGCATGCTCAATCCGCCGAAGACGCGATTGACCATCCAGTACGTCAGCCCGGCGCTCGCGAGACCGGCGAGCAGGCCGATGCAGACGGCCTCGCCGAGCACAATGCTCAGGATGTGCCCGGGCCGGAACCCGAGGACCTTCATGACGGCAAACTCACGTTCGCGTTCGCGGACCGAGATGCTGATGGCGTTGGCGATGACCAGCGAAAGGGTGAGCAGGATGGCCGGCGCGAGCAGCCACCGCGCGCCCCACAGCAGGTCGCGGTACGACTCGATAAACGCCGCGATTCCGGAAGACGACGTTTCGACCTTCACGGCGGGGTTGGTGTAGTACGGGCTGTTCATGATCTGCTCCGCCAGCCGGTTGAACGTGTCGCGATCTGGGACCTTGAGCCAGACGAGGTTCAGCGCCTTGTTGGCCAGCGGGTGCGGTGTGCCGGTCTCCTGCTCGTATGAATCGAGGGCGGCCAGGAAATACTCGACGTTGATGGCGGCGCTCAGGTCGTAGCGGCCGGGCGGGAACAGGCCGACGATCTCGAACTCCAGATCGAGTCCGCGATAGTTCACACTGTAGACGGTGACGCGGTCGCCGATCTTGAGCTGTCCGCCGACGGCCCGACTCATGGCGGCCAGCCGGTCTTCTCCGACGATCAGGCCGTTGCGGCTGTCTTTAAGGCGGTTCACGACCTGCTCGAATGGAATCCGCTGGCTGTCGGGCAGATTGTCGAGATCGTCCATCATCGTCAGCAGCTTTTCCGGCTGCATGGCGAAGGCGAACAGGAAGTTGTCGATACTCCGCTTCGAGACGTCTTTTTCGATCGAACCTCCATAGAACGTCCATGTCATGTAGTCGAGCGGGCGCACGTCGCCGTCTTCGCGGGCCCCGCCTTCGATCAGCGTGCTGGCGTAGGCGTACGGCATCTGGCTCGGGAGACGCCAGCGTTCGCTGACGACGGCCTTGAGGTTCGCGCTTTTTTCCGTCGTCTGCTTGTCGAGAAACGCGAGAACGGACCAGACGAGAGTGACGACGAACACGAGCATCATCGTGCCGACGCCGGTGAGCAGCGTCCGCAGGGGATTGCGGAGGATGTTCTGAATGATGAGACGGAGCAGCTTCATGCAAGGGTTGATGGTTGAGCGTTGATTGTTGAGCGACGCGCACGCACTCGTCCGCACGGATTATTGCAGACCGGCGAGGATTGGCGACAGGCACAATGTTCGGTTCCCGCGACACACTCTGTTAATCTGCTCCGATGTACATCCCGGCGTCATTCGTCGAGCGCGATCCATCGCGGATTCTGGCCATCATGCGCGAGTCGCCGCTGGCGACAGTAATCGCAGGGGGACCTGAGCCTCAGGTCGGCCAGGCGCCGACGCTGGTCTCGGAACATGGCGGAATCGTCTCGATCGAGTTTCACCTGGCGGTGAACAATCCGCTGTGCGAATTGCTGCCGGACGGTTCGTCGTGCCTGATCCTGCATACCGGACCGAACTGCTACGTCTCGCCGAGCTGGTATGCACGGCATCCGAGCGTGCCGACGTGGAACTATGTCAGCGTGGAAGCCCGCGGGTTGGTCCGCCGGCTCAACAGCGAGGAACTGGCGGACCAGGTGACGGAGTTGTCCCGGATTCACGAGCAGCGGGTGGGAGGCTCGTGGGAATACGACGGCCTGCCAGTCGAGTTCCAGCAGAAGATGCTGCAGGGAATCTGCGGATTCCGGGTTACGGCGACGCAGCTGGAGGCGAA
>JAEUIG010000358.1 GCA_016795125.1 Planctomycetaceae bacterium
AGGCCGCCCTGCTTCTGGATGCGACCGGGAACCGAGTTGCCGGTCAACTGCTTGACGAGGTCTTCGGGTACAGAACGCACGTACACATCCTGTCGTGGGCCGGCGATCTCGATGTCGTGCTCCTTGAACAGTTCGTCGACGGCGATATTCAGTTCGTGGTAGGCGCGACCCAGGTTCCGCAAACCGCTGACATGCACGCGCAGCTCGAACTCGAGAGCGTAGGCGCCAAAGCTGTTGAGAATGGCGAAGGGAGGCGGCTCACTGAGCACGACGGGATTCTCGGCAGCGGCGCGCAGCAGCAGCTCGGTGACGGCGCGCGGGTCGCTGCCGTAAGCCACGCCAATCTTGATCACCGCCCGCAGTGTCGGACTGGACAGCGTCCAGTTCACCAGATTTCCGGTGACAAACTCGCGATTGGGAACGATCAATTCCTTGTAGTCCCAGTCCAGGATCGTGGTGGCGCGAATCTGGATGCGGGTGACAGTTCCGGACGATCCGCCGATCGTCACCATGTCGCCGACGCGCATCGGGCGTTCAAACAACACGATGATGCCGGAAACAAAGTTGGCGAAGATTTCCTGCAGGCCAAAGCCGAGTCCGACGGTCATCGCCGCGACCAGCCACTGCACGCTGGACCACCCGACGCCGATGGTGCGAAATCCGAGCACAACCCCGGTGACCACGATGACGTAACGGGAAACCGTAGTCGCCGCGTATCGCGCACCGGCGTCGAGCGGCAATCGCTGCAGAATGGCGATCTCCATAATGCCCGGAAGGTTGCGCGACGCGAAGACCGTAAATGCGCCGATGAGCAGCGCGAGCAGCAGATCCGCCGCGGTGACCATCGCCGCTGCGCCGTCGTCCGACGGCAGTGCCTGGCCGTCCGGCCAAAGCGTGAGTTCCCTCAGGAAGCCGAGCGCGGGGAGGACATCGATCCAGATCAGGTACAGCGCGATGGTGCTGCCCATGCCCGCCGCCAGCCGCAGCATGCGGCGCGACTGGGCGTTGATGTCGACCAATGTCAGTTCGGGCGTCGCTTCCGCAGGCAGTGGCTGCTCGGAGTCGTTCTGGGCCGCCTGCAACAGTAGTTCGCGCCGCTCCCGTCCGCGACGGATTGCCAGCTTTCGGTATGTCAGCAGCAGCCAGCGATGCAGGAATGCCGTCGTGAGGAGGATCGCGATTCCGCTGCAAACTGTCGCCGCCGCTCGTCCGGTGAACTGCACAGCCGTGTAATGAAAGCCGGCGGCGGAGAGCGCTGCGAGCGCGACGGGCAGGACCAGGAACAGCGTCACCCACAGGCCGCGGAGCCGGTACAGCAGACCGCCGGCATCGGTCGTCTGCAACGCCTGCAGCATGGGGCTCGAGGGACGCAGCCAGCGCAATATGGACCAGCCAAAACACAGCATGCATGCGAGGAACGCGGCACGTCCGACACTCGCCACGATCTCACCGTCCCCCAGTTCGTCCGTGAAGGCGATGATGAAGACGGACGGCAGCAGCACCGCCGACAGAAACCGCGACGTCCGGCGGAGCGCCGCCAGCACCGGCCGAGGCCAGCCAAAATGCGAGTGCGCCAGCGAATGTGACTGCGCCACGTGACGCACGATCTCAATGATTGCCCAAACGGCAGCGACTGCCTGCAACCCGGAGCCCGCCGCCTGCAGCAGGTCGTCGCCGCGCGCTATCGAAGCAATCCGCAGTCCCAGCAGCAGCACGACCAGCGGCCCCGGAGCGGCGACCAGTAACAACAGCAGGATCGCTTCCACCGTCGGCAGGATATCCACGCAGGTTGCGCGTTCCGCAGCTTCGCCCAGCGACCTGATCTTCCGCTTGCTGCGGCCGCGAACGACGAGCAGGAACAGCGGCCCGAGCAGGCCTGCCAGCCAGACGCCCCAGTTTTCAGACACGTTGAGCAACACGACCCTTCCGGAACTGAGCCAGGCGCGCCGGTCGAGCAGCGCGGACACGGAGTTCAGGAACATGCGCGGCTGAGTGCCGATGATGCCCGTGCTCCGCACCCAGAGGACGTGCTCGGCAAGCCACTGTGCCTCCTCGTCGACCAATGCGACAAACTTCTTCTGCTGGCTGTCGATGCGGACCAGGACATCCAGATGCTGCCGTGCGACAGCGAGCAGGTCGTCCAGCATCTTGAATCGCGCGGCCAGCAACGACTGCACCTGTTCTTCCAGGTCCTGCCGGGTAATGGACTCCGAAACCGGGCCCAGCGAGTCGATGGCATCGGCCGTCGCTTCGGGCAGATCGAGCAGCGACTTGCGTTCGGCCTCCCACTCCATCAGGTGGAGGTTGAGGTCCGAGATGGCCGCCTGCCGCGCCGCGATTTCGAGACGGACGTCGCGAAGGTCCGGCAGTGCGGACTGCCGACTGCGCAGCAGCACGCCGACGGCCGCCGAGAACTCGGCGGCTTCGGCGCGCCCCTTGGTCGCTTCGTATTCCTGCACTCTGGTTTGGAGGTCCTTGTTGACGTCATCGAGCTTGATCTGCGACTCGCGCAGCGACTGGATAAGCTGTGCATTCTCATCGGCGACATCGGTGTTCCGCCGTGCTTCGGCGCGCACGGAAACATGCGACCGGGCCAGTGCCTGGCGGGCCTGCCGCGCTTCCGCATCGGCCTTTCGCCGTTGTGCATCGGACAGCAGCTTCTGAAACACCTGGACCTTGCGGTCGGAATCGCGGAGCTCGCGATCCGCCATGTCGAGTTGCAGGGATCGGCAGCGCGCTGTTCCCTCGTACGTTCGCAGTTCCTGGTCGAGCAGCACGAGCTCGCGCGTGAGCCGATGCTGCTTGGTTTGCAGTCGCATCTGCCGTACGGCGCGCACCCGGGGGTGCTCATCGGCCGGAGACGAGGCCGACAATTCCTGCGTCGCCTGTTGAAGCTGCTGCTCACCCTGCGACCGCAAATCCGCCAGCTGCGGGCGCCGTGCATTGCGGCGCTCAATCTCCGCCTTGATCTCCTGCTGTCGCTGCCTGACCGCCGCAGACTGTGTTTCCGCCTCCTTCAATTTCGCGTTCAGTACGTCAACGTCCGCGCTGTTGATGCCGGCGTCCGGCGTGTCCGCTGCCGGCGGCTTACTCAGTTTTTCCTGAAGCTCGTTGACCAGCTGCGGAGCCGCTTCGAGTTCCTGTGCAAGCGCCGCGATGACCCGGTCGGTCTGTTCGGCCGACTGCAAATCGTCGATGGCTTTCTGGTACAGCTGATCCAGCGACATCCGGGTCGCGTCGTCAAGCTCGGCGTCCGGTGCAATTGCCTGTCGCTGCGCCGTCAGATCAGCCAGTGTCGGCAGCGAGACAGGGATCTCCGCACTCTTGGCGGGCGGGGAGGCTGCCGTCTCCGGAGTCGGGGTTGGACTCGGTTGTGGGACGACTTCTGCAGCAGCTGCAGCGCCGGCGGGCGCCGCATCCTGGGCGGAAACGAAATGTGTGTTCAGGACTGCTGCAAGCACAACGAACAGGCTGCAAACCCGGCTGCTTCCGTTGCCTGTCGTCCTCGAGCGTCGCTTCATAACAATTTGCCAGATTCTCCCAAGGTGGCGCGGACATGGAACTGGCCCCGACAGGCCCCCGTTACCATCTTTGGCCGAATCGATCGACCCGAATCCCTGGAGAATCCTGAAATTGAGCCGGAATTGACCCAATTCCACGAATCGCGGTAAAACTCCCCGCTTCACACGAGCCGACATCGCGAAAGTCGAGTGGACAGGGAGGTCCAGCGGATGGCTGCACGACGACTGACCGTCGTTCAAGTTGTGCCCGAATTGAACTCCGGCGGCGTCGAACGGGGCACGCTGGAAGTCAGCGGCGAGCTGGTCGCCCGCGGCCATCGCTCCATCGTCGTCAGCGGCGGCGGACGAATGGTCGATCAACTGGCCAGGGCGGGTGGTGAGCACGTCACGCTGCCAGTCGGCAAGAAGTCGCCGACGACCCTGCGCTGGGCCTGGGCGCTCCGCGGCCTGCTGCGGTCAGTGCAGGCCGACGTCGTTCACGCCCGTTCGCGCATTCCCGCCTGGCTGTGTCGCGCGGTGCTGCCCACCCTGCCGGCGGCCGTTCGCCCACACTTTGTGACAACTTGCCACGGCCTGTACTCGGTCAGCCGGTACAGCCGCGTGATGGTCTCCGGCGAACGGGTGATCGCCATCTCGAAGACCGTTCAGCGGTACATCGAACAGAGCTACCCGCAGGTTGATCGTTCCCGACTGCGGCTCGTCTATCGCGGCGTCTCGCCGGATGAGTTCCCGCGCGGCTACCGGCCGTCGGCCGAATGGCTGATGAAGTGGCAGCTGGAGTATCCGCAGACCATCGGCCGCCGGATCGTGATGCTGCCCGGACGGATGACGCGTTACAAAGGCCATCACACGTTCGTCGAACTGATGGACCGGCTGCGGCAGCATGCGCCGGATGTCGTCGGCCTGATCGTCGGGGGGGAGGACCCGCGACGAACGGAGTACGCGGCATCCGTGCGACAGGCGGTCGCCGAACGCGGATTGACGAACATCCTGTTCACCGGGCACCGCAGCGACATCCGGGACATCATGTCGATCGCCACGCTGGTCCTGTCGGTCTCCTCACAGCCGCCGGAAGCCTTCGGCCGCACCACGCTGGAAGCCCTCGCCCTCGGCACTCCGGTGGTCGGCTTCGACGACAGCGGCGTGGGTGAAATCCTCGCAGACATGTTCCCGGAGGGCGCGGTCCCGCACGGGGACGTCGATGCGCTCACCGCGCGAACCATCGCACTGCTCAACCACTGCCCGCCGGTGAAGCCCAACCAATCCTTCGTGCTGCAGCAGATGCTCAATCAGACGCTGGACGTTTACCACGAGCTGATCGACACACCCCAAGCCGCCCTTCGCGCCGCGTGAAGAACAATTGAAACACAGAGGCACACCATGCCCACCCCCAAGCGCATTCTCGTCGTCAGCGACGGCCTCCCCGGCCATTACAAGAAGACCAACGCCGTCGCACAGATCGTGCAGAAGCGGTACTCCGCCGACGTGCAGTGGCTGAACGTCAAGTTGCGGTTCGGCGCG
>JAEUIG010000372.1 GCA_016795125.1 Planctomycetaceae bacterium
AACTGGCCGAGCCGGGCCTGCTCGTGCTGGTAGGGAGTGACATCGTCGAGATCCGGCGCCGCCAGGAGAATCCGGTCGCCGACCTTGGTGTCGTTGAGCACCTTGTACAGCCCCATGAGCAACCCGGGGATCAGCAGCAGCATCCCCGCGATGTAAGTGGTGAAGTACGCAGTGGAGACTCCCCACCAGGCCTTGTAAGCGCACCAGATCGCGGCCACGAACGTCACCACGCACAGCACCAGAATCATTCCGCCGGACGGAACGAACACCTCGGCGACGATCAGGCCGCAGCCGACGATGAGGAGCAGGATGGCGAGTAACTCGTAGGTCATGGACTCGAATGCACCGCGAAGAATGGTACGCGGATGGCGCAGATTGAAACGGATGATCGCAGATGTCGAGCGATTGTTCTCCCTCTGAATTCTAGCCTACGGAGGGAGGGCGACAACCGACGATGCGGAGCGACTAGAAATCGGGGCGACGGGGTCATCTGAAAAAAGCCTTTTGACAAACCCAGCGGTCAGTCGGCTTCCGGTGGTGCGAAGTAGAAAGTGAAGGCAATAACCGCCCCTCCTACGGCGCCCCACATCGGGGCACCGCGTACGACCAGTGCGCCGAGGATCGCACCGACGGCGCAGAGTGCGAGCAAGACGTTCGGCCGTACGGGCGGGTCAAGCCTCTCCATCCACTTCTTCAGGCCACAGAACATACCCACATTCTATCACGGGCGCATGAAAAACCCCGCCGGCCTGGCAGGGTGCGGAGCGAATCGGCGTAGACCATCACTTCATTGTTCAGCGGCTCGCCGGGAATCGGGCCAGTTGGAAGGGAGTGTTATGCGCTCCCTTACGGTCGTGGCGAGTCCGAGTGGGCTCGTCAACCGCGCTTATAGCGCGCCGCTGCCGGTCAGCACCACCCGAATCGTGCGGAACAGGATCTTGAGGTCATTCCAGACCGAGCAGTTCTGCAGGTAGAGCACGTCGAACGCGACCTTACGGCGGAAGCTCTCGATGTCGTTGTCGTAACCGTTGACGATCTGCGCGACGCCGGTCAGTCCGGGCTTGAGGCCGAGCCGTTGCAGGTAGTCGGGAATCTGTTCCGACAGTTCTTCGATGAACTCGGGCCGTTCGGGCCGCGGGCCGACCAGCGACATTTCGCCGTTCAGCACGTTCCACAGCTGCGGCAGCTCGTCGAGCCGCGTGAGCCGGAGGAAGCGGCCGATCGGCGTGACGCGACAATCACCCTTCACGGCGAACTGCGCGCCGTTGGACTCAGCATCGATCCGCATGCTGCGAAACTTGTAGAGCACGAAGTGCCGGCCATAGGCGGGCTGCACGCGGCGATCGCGGCGGGCGCGGCGCTCATCGGCGGCATTGTCTCCCGCATCGCGGCGACGGTCGCCCGACCGGAGATTCAACCCCACGCGCGTCTGCCGGAAGATGACCGGGCCGGGCGAAGTCAGCTTGACGAGCAGTGCCGTGACCAGCATGAGCGGCCACAGGAGCAGCAGCAGAATCAGGGCGCCGACGATATCCACGGCACGCTTGGCAGCCCGCATCCCGGGGCCCAGGCACTGGAGATTGGTCCGGGGCGCGTCCAGTTCGAGGCGGGACAGCCAGGGAACGTCCGGCAGCGGCTCGCCGCCGGCGAATCCGGCGACATCATCCAGTGGATGGTCGACGATCGCGTGATTGACGAAGAGGGTGGTACTCATTGGCAGGCGGCCACACTGGGGGCTCCGGCCAGGGGCGGACGCTGCCGGAGGTGCCGCCGCGAACTGTGTCACGGATGCACACTTCAGCTTACACTCGGACACCGGGGCGGACGGCGGCCGGATGTCCGGCGCACTCCGGATTTCCGGTGCAGCCGTCGAATCCGCCAGAAGTATGTTCCGGGCCGGAATGTTGCAAGTTGGCAACATGGTGAGTCAATGGTCCATGGTCCATTGCTCAGGAGTGGCGGGAATGCATCGCTTGGGATCGGCCGTCTGGAAGTGGGCGCTCTGGTCCGGGATTGTTGCCGCCAGCTGGCTGGGGATGCAGGTTGTTCACGAGTGCGGGCACGTGATCGGGGCGGTTACCTCCGGCGGTCGTGTGACGCACGTCGAACTCAAGCCCTGGACGATTTCCCGGACCGATGTCGAGCCGAACCCTCGTCCGCTGGTTGAGCGCTGGGCCGGGCCGATCGCCGGCTGCGTCTTGCCCGTGTCGGCATGGCTGGCCGTCCGCCCGCTACGGCTGCCGTGGGCCTATCTGCTGCGATTCTTCGCCGGGTTCTGCCTGATCGCGAACGGGGCGTATCTCGGCGTGGGGGCGGCGTGGCCGGTGGGAGATGCAGCGGACATTTTACGGATCGAGCCGTCACGCTGGCCGCTGGCGGTGTTCGGAATTCTCACCGTCATCTGCGGTCTGCTGCTGTGGCACCGATTGGGGACCAACTTTGGGATCGGACCGCACGCGGCGACGGTGAATGTGCGACACGCGATGGGCGTGTGGTGCGTCGCCGGAGCGATCGTGCTGCTCGAATCGATGTTGTGACCACAGCGTGATGTTGCGCGGCGGGGTTTAACCCCGCCGCTCGGCGTCCATCGTGTTACGGCCGAGATTCATCTCGCCGCTTGCGTTGGGATCGCAACTCGTCGAGGCGCTGTTTGAACTCCGCCTCTTTGCCGCGGTCGGTCGGTTCGTAGTACGTCTTCTCGACGCCGAGATAGTCCTGGTCGACCCAGCCCCCTTCCGCGTCGTGGGCGTACTGGTAGCCCTGGCCGTGGCCGAGCTGCTTGGCACCGCCGTAGTGCGAGTCCTGGAGGTGGACCGGAACCGGGATCACGCGCTGGTTGCGGACGTCGTCGAGGGCGGCGTTGATCGCCACGTAGGCGGCGTTCGACTTCGGCGCGCAGGACAAATACGTCACCGCCTGTGACAGGATGATCCGGCATTCGGGCATGCCGACTCGTTCGGTCGCTTCGGCAGCGGCATTGGCGAGAACCAGCGCGTGCGGGTCGGCGTTGCCGATGTCTTCGCTGGCGGCGATCACGATGCGCCGCGCGATGAACCGCGGGTCTTCCCCGGCTTCGAGCATGCGGGCGAGCCAGTACAGCGCCGCATCGGGGTCGCTGCCGCGGATGCTCTTGATGAACGCGCTGGTCACGTCGTAGTGCTGATCGCCTTTGGAGTCGTAGAGGATTGCCTTCTTCTGGATGGATTCCTGGGCGACGGTGAGGTCGAAGACGGGGTGAGAATGGGAGTCGACCGACGTTCGCCCCTCACCCGGCCTTCGGCCACCCTCTCCCCGAAAGCGGGGAGAGGGGGTGGAGTCGGAGACCAGCGAGAGGACGCCGATTTCGAGGGCTGACAGGGCGCGGCGGGCGTCGCCGTCGCAGATGTCGGCGAGAAAGTCGAGGGCGTCAGGAGCGTAGTCAATGCCGTGCTGGCCCAGCCCACGTTCGCGATCAGCGACGGCTCGCTGCAGCAGCGCGAGGATGTCGGCTTTAGTCAGCGGCTGGAATTCAAAGACCTGGCTGCGGCTGATGAGCGCCGAGACCAGTGAGAAGAACGGGTTGGCGGTGGTGGCGCCGATCAGGATCACCACGCCGTGCTCGACGTCTGGCAGCAGCACATCCTGCTGCGTCTTGTTGAAGTGATGCAGTTCGTCCACAAACAGCAGCGTCCGCTCACCGGAAGTGGAGAGCGTGCGGCGGGCGTCTTCCAGTTCGGTGCGGAGTTCTTTGACGCCGGCGGAAGCGGCGTTTAACTCGCGGAATCGCGACTTGGTCTGGCGCGCGATGACCTCGGCCAGCGATGTTTTTCCGGTGCCGGGAGGCCCGAAGAAGATCAGCGAGCTGAGTCGGTCGGCCTGGAGCATGCGGCGGAGGAGCTTGCCTTCGCCGAGGAAGTGCTGCTGTCCGACGAATTCGTCGACGTTTCGCGGCCGCATGCGCGAGGCGAGGGGCCGAGCCGCGTCGCGGTGCGCGCGTTCCTGGTGATCGAAGAGTCCGGGCATGCGTGCATCATCGGGGCTGGGGTGCGAATTGTCGATGGGGGGGC
>JAEUIG010000373.1 GCA_016795125.1 Planctomycetaceae bacterium
GTACCAGTAGCCGTTCAGCAATTCAAGCTGGCAATGCTGGCCCGAAACGTTGTGAAACTCGAGCTGGATATCGCAGTTGCTGCGACGCCCGACGAGGAGTTTCTGCTTGAGAAGCGGGATGGGATCCCCACCGCCGCAAGGGACCAGCTCTCCCAGCATGGCGACTTGATCCGTACTCGGCATATCCTGACGTCCGGTGAGGCGGACGGCTTGTTCGATTGACGCCGGGCGGCCGAGGCAGCCGACAGACGGCCTGCGTGTTTCGCAGCAGGGCACTCTGACGTGCGTGTGAAACTCTACCGCTGCCGGTAACTCAAGTCAAATTTAGCCGATGCGTTGCCGACGCCTATCGGGAATTGTCCCAGAGCCGGCCACAGGCGCGCCGCAGGTACGGACCTTTTAACGGGTCTTCCCGCTTCTCATATCGGCCGACTGGCCGGGGAATCTCCGGTTCATCGGCCGGAACCAGTGGGTTCCGGCAGTGCTTGTACGGATCCCGAGCACCCGCCAGTCACTCGCATCACGCCGTCGCACGATGAGGCCGGCCCGCCGTGGACGCGACCGACCACCCATCCCATAATGCGGGGCGATGGATCAACGCAATGTGGCGGTGAATCGGGCGCTGGCGGGTGTGCTGTCGATCCTGTGCGGGATCGCCGGCGTGGTGCTGTGCGCGACGCGCGGCAGCGACGACCCGATCGGCGCCGGCTTCATTCGCGTCGGGCTGGTGCTGGGGGCCCTGTGGTTTGCGATGCCCTCGCGCTCGCGCGAAGCGGCGTGGGCCCGCATTTCCCCCTGGGCCGTCGTGGGGATCGTGCTGGCCTCCGTCCTGCTGGTGCGGCACCTGCGCGTCCTGCTGCCGATCGCGGTGGCGCTGGCGGCAGTGGGCTACGTGCTGCGCCCGCGGAAGGGGCGCGCGACCAGGTCGTCGCGCTGAAGGCCCGCTGCCGACCGCGACTCATTGGCCGGAGGCAGCCTTCACCGGCGGCCGGATGGCATCGAGCGACACGGGACCTCCCGTCTGCTGCAATTCGCGGCGACGCGCGTCCACGTACACTTTCGCCGCGAGATCGAGCAGCTCCTTGTCGCGGCCGGGGATGACGCCGTCCATCCGGGAGGCCGTGCGTTCAATCCACGCGGGCTGGCGAGCCATGGCTTCGTCCATCATGCGGACAAACAGCGTGACTTCTTCGAAGTTCTTGTCCGCCATCTTGAAGCTCATCGGCGAAATCAGCCGCGCGATCGCTTCCACCGCATCCGAATGCAGGACCACGAAGACATCGCCGGTATGCGTGACGTAGCTGAGTCCCTCCGGAGACTGCCAGGCCTGGGACTGCAGGCACATCAGGCCGGTCGACCGGATCGGTTTGGCGAGCAGCGGGCTCTTGAAGTCGCCCGAGCACAGCACCAGGACGCAGTTGGCGGAGCGGTGCAGGACTTTGACGGCGCCAACCGTGCCGTCGTTCAGGTCCGTCTCGTACTCGCTGGCCGAGACCTGCCGCATCTGCATGTCGGACACTCCCATGACCCGCCAGATGCTGACGGCCACGTCCGGGTTCTCGACAAAGTACGAGTACACGCGCGCGTCGGTCCGGCAGGTGACGGTCGGCAGGCGACGGAACAGGCTCGGTGAGCGGACGAGTCCATCGACCTGCCGTCGATCCGCATCGCTGAGCTGCGCGAGCGGCAGCCGCTGGAAAGCGCGCGCCAACTCGTCCTTCGACGAACTGCCCGCCTGTGCGACATCGACGCGGAGCCGTTCGCGGACGTCGGATTCGTCCTCGCCGGCGACCTGCGTGACGTACGGCAGGTCGTCGTCCGGGAGTTCGGTCGGAATCGTGGAGAGCGCCGCACCGAGCCGCAACGGCTCCTGCGCGGAGACGGACCGAACGCCTCCCGCCTGCAGACAGGCGGCCAGGCACAGCGCGACCCACGGGGCGCGCGCTGCGCGACAGCGCTTCAACAGCATGGTTCCCCCCCCTGACAAGTCAGCCCGGCGTCGTGACGGGCTCAAGTCACCCCGTTGGGGTGACAACCCCCTCAGGGCGTGCCTGGCGAATCCGGCATGGCTCCGGTGCGCCCGCACAACCCTCCCCTGTGGAATAATCGGCAAATTGTGAACATCCTCGTCACGGGAAATTGTCGCGCCGCCGCCGAGGGGGCCTGCCGCGAAAGTTCCGGCAGAGACGACAGATGCGTCGCGCGAGTCGGTTCGCCTTGCCCGACACGGAGCAGAACCAAAGGCGAACGCACGCCTCAAGGCATTTTGCAGACGACAGTTACAGCGAGTTCCGACTCCTCGCGGGTTTCACGGAGAATTGGCGGCAGGCTGCCGGCCGTGACCTAGACTGAACGTGACTTTCTGCGTTCGTATCCCGGTTGCGCGGGCCTTTCACATCCAAGCGACCACGGACGCTCAAGACAGCTTGAGGCACATCATGTCTGCGGCGGATTTTTCCATTCCGGCGCTGCGTCTGGAGTACATGTTCAACGACTTCGGATCGTGGTGGGCGAACGCCGATGCGCATGACTTCGGGATGATGGCGATCGGCATTACCGTCGGTGTCTGGTTCCTGACCAAGTATTATTCGGACTGAGGCGTCCCGGCAGGGAGCTCATCTCCGGTTGTCGCTTCGTTGTCAGGCAGCAGATCCAGCACCAGCGACGGGATCAGCGGGTGCGCGCCCAGCGGCTGCGCCAGTTCGAATTCCACATCCGGATGCTCTTCTGAGAACTGCCGGCGGAACTCTTCCAGGTCGCGCGTCACATGCACGCCCGATGAGAGGAAATAGGGGAACAGCAGGACGCGCTGCGCCCCTTGTGCGACGCAATCTCGCACGGCGGCCGGAATCGACGGTTCCGCCAGTTCCAGAAACGCGGAGGCCACCACGCACCCGCGGCGCGCATCGCGGACCTTCCCGGCAAGCTGCAGCAGTTCCGCATTGGCCTCCGGACGGCGGCTGCCGTGAGCGATCAGGACGATGGCGGTTCGTTTCATGGGGGTTGGTTTCATTGAATGACAACAGCAGTCCACACGTTGGACGGGGACATCAGTCCCGGTCTGTGGCATAATAGTGATTCATCCAGCGCGCTTGTCATCCACGCCCACAGACACTCGAACACGAAAGACTCACCACGGAGCACACGGTGCGACCGCCGGCCGCAACCGACGTGGAAGGGACCTGGTTGTTATTCGGCCCGGCGTTTACGCCGGGTTCCGTGACGTGCGTTAAGCCGACTGAGCCTCGTTCACGAGGCTTCTCGCCGCTCAATGCGAATCGCAGCGAGAAGCCCGGTAAGCCGGGCTCAAGCGGACCTGAGCTGATCTTGTCACCCGGCGTAAACGCCGGGCCTAATACAGCACTGCATCGCAGAGTTCTTCGGAAATCTGCGCAAGACAGCAGCACTCCAGACGTTAGTCGCACCGAGCGTCATTTTAGATACCTCTCTCCAAGTCCTCTGTGTACTCCATAGTGAATCTGGTCGCACACTGAAGCGATCTGCTGGTAACCGTTGTCATGAACGAACCGCAGCCGGAACAGATTGGCCCGTACAAGATCGAGCGGCGGTTGGGCGCTGGCGGGATGGGGACGGTCTATCTGGGCCGCCACGTGGAGACCGGCCGCGAGGCGGCCGTCAAAGTGCTGCCGGCCTCGATGGCAAGAGAGACCGGATTCGTCGCGCGGTTCACCCGCGAGATCGACGCCATGCGGCAGCTCAAGAGCCCGCAGATTGTCGAAGTCTACGAGAACGGCGTCGACAATGGCACGTACTTCTACGCGATGGAGTATGTGCCGGGAGAAACGGTGACCGATCGGCTGCGCCGCGAAAAGCGGATTCCGTGGCGCGAGGTCGTGGACATCGGCGTGCAGATCTGCAAGGCCCTGAAGTCGGCCCACAACTCGGGCATCATTCACCGGGATCTCAAGCCGTCGAACCTGCTGCTGCGGAACGATGGCGTGGTGAAGCTGACGGACTTCGGCGTCGCGCAGGTATTTGCGGGGGACAGGCTGACGGTCACGGGCGGCATGATCGGCACCGCCGAGTACATGTCGCCGGAACAGGCCGCGGGGCAGCGCGCGACCAAACGCAGCGACATCTATTCGCTCGGCGCCGTGCTCTACGTCATGCTGACGGGGCGTCCGCCGTTTGTCGGCGAAACGGCGATGGCGATCGCGCAGAAGCACCGGTTCAACCAGTTCGACAGTCCCCGGCGGCTGGTGCCGGAAGTTCCCCATTGGCTCGACGAAGTCGTCTGCCAGTGCCTGGAGAAGAAGCCGGAGGACCGCGTCCCGGATGCCTACGTCCTGTCTTTGCGACTGGCGGAGGTGCCGAAAAAAGTCGACTACTCGAAGGGGAGTGAGACGTTCGAATTCGCCGACCCGACGAGCGGGGAAGGGGAGGATACGCAGTCCTCGACGGTCGATCGTCCCGCGATGCCCGCTGAGATCGGCGGCACGCTGATGCGCGACCTGATGCGTGCGCATGTGGATACCGCCGCCGCGCGCGGCCGTATGCACAACCTGCTGGACAATACGTGGGTGCTGATCGGCCTGCTGGCACTGGTGATCGTCGGCGGCATCGTCTGGCACCGCGGCAAGCAGGTGACGCCGGACGAACTGTTCGCCCGCGGCGTCGCGCTGATGGATCGGCCACGCGGGGCCGCGTGGGACTCGGCGCGCGACGAAGTGTTCGCGCCACTGGTGAAACAGGACTCCGACGCCTGGGGACCGAAAGCACAGCCATACCTGGACCGGATAGCCGCTTACGAAGCCGAACGGGAACTGCGCGGTTCGGACTATCGCCGCGCGTCCAAAGAACGCACCGAGATCGAGCAGTTGCTGCTGAAGGGGCTCGATGAGCGCGATGCGGGCCGGCTGGCGGCCGCCGAGCAGACGTTCGCAGCGCTGGCGACGCTGCTCGACGGCATCCCCGACCAGGAACGGTGGTTCAGGATCACGCGGCAGTTGCTGGCCGACCTCCGGATGCAGCGCGCGGCCGCCGATGAAGCCGGCGAATCCTACGCGCTGCTCAAGTCATCGCTGGAGCGGGCGGCCGAGTTGCAGAACGACGGCGACCTGGCCGGCGCGCAGGCGATTTGGCGCAGCGCCGTCGATCTGTATCATGATGACCCCGGCGCCGCTCCGATGCTCGCGCCGGCGCTTCTCGGACTGCAGCTCGACGCTCCGGCGGCAGCCGATCCGGGCAACACATCCGGCGACAAGCCTCAATGAGCACTCTGGCACTCAAGGACCACATTCGCGGCATCCCCGACTTTCCCAAGCCGGGAATCATGTTTCGCGACATCACCCCGTTGCTCTCTCATCCGAAGGCATTCCGGGAGTCGATCCGCGCGCTGGCGGATGCGTTTCGGAATCAGGGCGTGACCGTCGTGGCCGCCGCGGAAGCGCGCGGATTCATTTTCGCAGCGCCGCTCGCCCTGGAGTTCAACTGCGCCTTCGTCCCGGTTCGCAAGCCGGGCAAGCTGCCGTTCGACACGAAGTCGTTCCACTACGAACTGGAGTACGGCACCGACACCCTGGAAATGCACTCGGACGCCATCAAGGCGGGCGATCGCGTGCTGCTGGTCGACGATCTCCTGGCGACGGGCGGGACGATGCAGGCGTGCTGCAAGCTGGCCGAACAGAGCGGCGCGGAAATCGTCGGCTGCGGATTCGTCGTGGAACTGACGTTCCTGCCGGGACGCCAGCGGTTGGCGCCGCACAAGGTCGTCAGCCTGATTCAGTACGATTCCGAAGCGTGAAAGGCGCATCTGCGATGCGTCGCTAACCGGGCGGAACTTGCGGTTGCGGTGCTCCTGACTCCGCGCTTGCGGCTTCGCGGCGTTCCGCCGCCGGGATGCCGACCAGCGGCAACGTCTCGCCCGTCGCAGCCGCCGCAGGAATGTACACGTCGTTCAGCGGCTTCGCATCGAGACTGAGCCGCAGCAGGAAGTAGATGATCGTGACGGCCGTCCAGAAATAACTGACGGTGAATCCTCGCTGCAGCCAGGCGAGACCGCGCAGCCAGAACGTGGCCGCAGCGCCGCCGAAGGTCGCGGGGGCGGGACCAAACGTCGCCGTCCCATGCAGGGCAGGGGTGGTCTCCGGCAGCAGGGAAAAGGCGCTCCCGTCACCCGCACCGGATTCGACGCTCCAGTTCGCGAGCCGCACGCCTTCGTTGGCAATCCAGCCGACGAACGTGATGACAATCGTCCCGTAGACGACCGTCAGCAGCAGCAGCCACAGTGCATACCAGGTGCGGTTGAGAAGGTAGTCGTACCCGCGGCTGAGGCCATCGAACGCATCGGTTCCTTCGGTGCTGATCGTCGCCACCATCAGCGGCCAGCCGAGGGCGATCACCAGCAGCATCACGGCCATCGCGATGCCCAGCAGGAGCGGAAGGAACCACAGCGCTCCGACGATGGCCGCACCAACGCCGGGAATGCGCGCGATCAGCCCACCGGCGACGCAGAGCAGCCAGAACGATCCGAGAAACAGCAAAGGGAGCAGCGGAGCGCCGATCGTCGAACCGCAGCGTGCGGCGGAGAACCGCAACGCGGCGCGGGCCGTCAGTCCCTCGCGGCGGGCAAACTGGACGGCCGCCATCCGGGCAATTGCGCCGCCGAGCAGCGACCAGACGGCGAGATGGAACAGCAACCGGGTCCACAACCAGGCGACACTGGCCCAGGAGTTGCCTCGTTCGAAGAGTTGCGAACCGGGCTCGATGATGGACCGCAACGGCGACAGAATCCCATAGCTGGACAAGGCCTCGATTGGCGAATCGAGGCCGTGGATTGCGAACCCAAAGACCTCCACGTGCGAATCATGGAGATAAACACTGGCGCCATTGGGACTCTGCGTCGCCGGCGCAAAGGGGAGGGTGTCGATCAGTGCGTCCCCCTGCGAAATCACAAAGACGGCGAGTGCGCCGAGCACGATCTTGCGCAGGTCGAGCGCGATGCGGAACGCGCGAAACAGGTGCAGCCAGGGAATCCACCGGAACAGTTGCGTCCGATTGGTCTCGTAGAAGCGTTCTTCGAGTTCCGCCGCCATTCGCATCCTCGTGCACGCAGGAAACCGGCGGCATCCCGGCCGCCGCAAAGTGAGTCCGACACAGCGCTTAATGTACTGGCTGGAGTGTGAAACGCGAGCCAAGCATTCCTCGCAGCCAGCGCCCAGGCTTCCGCCTGAGACCTCATTCTCTGCGAAGCTCGGACTCGCGCGCAGCGGGTGGCAACCAGTACATGCGGTTTGCAGGGACTGTTATA
>JAEUIG010000376.1 GCA_016795125.1 Planctomycetaceae bacterium
TCGCGCCAGCCGAAAATCGAAAGCAGCAATTCGAGTGCCGAACAGAATTGGGGAGAGGGCCAGGGTGAAGGGACCACAGCACGCACGTTCTCCGTCAGGGCGTGCGAACTGGACTTCGATGGGGCGGCGCGTCCGGGACGCTGTAGCGCGGCCGCGTTAGAATAAAGTCGGCGCGCATTTCCTCCGCGCGACTCTCCTGTTGTGCGTCCTTTCATGCCGAATGCCTCGTGCCCCACGCCCGACTCCCTGCGGGAATTCGTCGCCGGGAAGCTGCGCGCCGCAGAGTGGGAGCACGTGGCGGCGCATCTGGAACAATGCACTGACTGCCAGGCGGTGCTGGATGACCACGACGGCGTCTCCGACGCGTTAATGACCAGCCTGGGCCGGCTCTCTTCGGCGTCCCCGGCGGAAGGTCGTGGCGAAACCCGCTGGAGCGACGCCGTGCTGGCGCGGACGAGTGGACGCTCCGGCGCGATTTCCCTGGATGTCGGCAACGACCTGGCGCATCGGCTCATGCAGGGACCGGTGCATCTCGACCGGTTCGAACTGGAAGCGGAACTCGGCGTCGGGACTTTCGGATACGTATTCCGCGCTCGCGATCCGCATCTCGACCGGGTGGTCGCGCTCAAGGTGCAGCGGGCCGGCGGATTTGCATCGCAGGAAGAGACTGAGCGATTTCTGCGCGAGGCCCGCAGCGCCGCGCGGCTGAAGCATCCGGCGATCGTCGCTCTGTACGACACCGGGCAGAGCAGCGACGGCGTGTGCTACCTGGTGTGCGAGTATGTTTCCGGAGCGACGCTGGAGTTTCGACTCCAGCAACGCGTGTTCGATGCCGACGGTGCGGCGGCTGTCGTGGCCGAGCTGGCGTCGGCGCTGCAATACGCGCACGAGCATGGCGTCGTGCACCGGGACGTCAAGCCGTCAAACATCATCATCGACGACGACGGCCGCCCGCACCTGATGGATTTCGGACTGGCGAAATGGGACACGGCCGAGGCGACGATGACTTCGGATGGCCGGGTGCTCGGCACGCCCGCCTACATGTCGCCCGAGCAGGCGGCTGGTGCGTCGCACGAGGTCGATGCACGCAGCGACGTGTACAGCCTGGGAGTCGTGCTGTACGAAATGCTGACCGGCGAACGGCCGTTTCATGGAAACCGCCGCCTGCTGCTGCTCCAGGTGCTCGAAGACGATCCGCGTCCGCCGCGGCGACTGCGGCCTGACGTGCCGCACGACCTGGAAGTGATCTGTCTCAAGGCGATGAGCAAGTCGCCGTCACGACGGTATCAGACCGCGGCGCAGTTCGCAGACGATCTGCGGCGGTTTCTGCAGCGGCAGCCGATCCACGCGCGACCGGAGGGCTACCTGGAACGTTGCCGTCGCTGGTGCCGCCGTAATCCGCTGGCGGTCAGCGTGCTGGCGGCGGTCATAATCGGGTCGTCGGCCGGCTTGTGGCACCTGTCCAACCTGTCGGAGTACTTCGTGCGCGAGACGGCGCTTGAAAGCGCACG
Organism: Planctomycetaceae bacterium; assembly: GCA_016795125.1. Lineage (GTDB taxonomy): Bacteria > Planctomycetota > Planctomycetia > Planctomycetales > Planctomycetaceae > JAEUIG01. The sequence continues at coordinate 1,512 of JAEUIG010000376.1, forward strand.
GCAGCAGACCACGATGCTCGACGAGACCTGGCGGTTCTACAGCCAGGAGATCGAGGACATCGATCCGAAAACCATCAATCTCCCGATCACGGAGAAGTACAAGACCGTGCATCCGTCGCTGCCGTTGCCGGCGACGTTTGCGATTGATCTCGCGGCGCGGATCAGCCAGCGCAGTCCCGGGGCCGAGGTGCGCGTCTACAGTCGTAACCCCTGGCCGGGACGTCTCGACGGCGGTCCGCAGGACCGCTTCGACGAAGAAGCCCTCGAATGGCTCGAGGCGAACGCGCGGCCGGCCGAACAGCCGCCCGCCGAGTACGCGCGGTTCGTCAGCGAGGCGGGGCGCCGCAAGCTGCTGTACTACACCGCCCGCCACATGGAGCAGAGCTGCATCGGCTGCCATAACCATCCGGAGGGGCAAAGTCCGAAGAAAGACTGGAAAGTGGGAGACGTGGTCGGCGTCCTCAAGATCGTGCGGCCGCTGGACCGCGAGATTGAAAGCACGCGGCAGGGATTGCGCGGCGCATTCACGCTGATGCTGACGATCGCCGGAATCCTGCTGGCGGTGTTCGCGATGGCGGTTGTCGCGGCCGAGCGGCGGAGAAAGGTGAACCCCGGATGATGCAGGACACCGGCTCACGCTCGGACACCGGCACCTCGCGCAGCATGCTTGATGACGCGCGGCGCGCCGATTCCGTGGCGTGGGAGCGGCTCGTGCGTCTGTACTCGCCGCTGGTGGCAAGCTGGTGCCGGCGGTGGGGACTGGCCGAGCAGGACATCCTCGACGTGTTGCAGGAGGTGTTCTCGTCGGTGGCCGCCAACCTGAAGCGATTTCGGAAGGACCGGCCGACCGACACGTTCCGTGGCTGGCTGCTGACGATTGCCCGGAACAAGGTGCTGGACCAATATCGCCGTGCAGAGCACCAGGTGGCCGCCGCCGGAGGGACAGATGCCTTGGTGCGTCTGCAACAGGTTCAGGCGCCGGTGAGCGACGCCGAACTGCCGGACCCCGCCGACGATCAGGAGTTCAACCAGGTGCTGCTCCGCGCGCTGGACGCGATCCGCGGCGAGTTTCACGAACGGACGTGGCAATCGTTCTGGGGCGTGGTGGTGGAGGGCCGGGCGACAGCCGACGTCGCAGCGGACCTGGCGATGACGCCGGGCGCGATCCGGGTGGCGAAGTCGCGCGTGCTGCTGAGGCTGCGGCGAGAGCTGGGAGATGCGGAGGGATGAGGGTGGCTCTTTCTTCGGGAGGGCGCGAATTGCATTCCCGGAGGGGCGGGATAGGATGATGTCGAAGTCCGGTGCCGATGGCGACTGGACTGCGGCGCGGATGGCGATGACGTCTTCGATGAACTCACGAGACAGGAGCGGAACATGACCCCGATTCGTATTGCCGTGTTGAGCCTGATGGCGTGCGCCGGCCTGGCGGCCGATGCTGCGGCCCAGCAGAATCCCGACCGCAATGCACCGCGCGTCGTGCAGACCAACCTCGACAATCCCACCGGAATCGCGATCCATCCGAAGACGAATCACCTCTTTATTGCCGACCGGTCGGGCGTCATCCGCCTCTATCGCGAATCCGACGACCGCCGTGCGCCGCGCACGCGGGTGACGGAAATCACCGGGTTTCCCAGCGACATTTACGGAAAGGGGCCGATGTTCGACATCGGTCCGCTGGGGCTGGCGTTCCTCGATGATGAGCACCTGATCGTCGCCGACGGCAGCCGCAAGGACGTCGACGAAGTCGTCCTCATCTACGATATCTCCGAGACGCCGCCGACCGAACCGGCCCAGGCGGACTCCGCCGAATACACGCTCGGCCCGCTGGGACCGAACGACATGGGACAGGCGGAAGGCAACTACTACGCACTGGCCGTCGCCGGCGGCGCCATTTTCGCCACCGCCAACGGCGACGACACCAAGGGCTGG
>JAEUIG010000414.1 GCA_016795125.1 Planctomycetaceae bacterium
TTACAGACATTGTGGACATGGAGACCGTGCGCATGACGTATCCGCAGTGCGCTCACAATTACGTTCCTCGGCGGCTGACTGGAAAAGGCGCTACATCCTTGCCTTCTCAGCCTCAACTGCCCTCATCGCCCCACTGAATCCTGAATCCTCAGATCCCTTGCTGTTGAGCGGAACGGTGCGCTACAACAGATCAATTCCCGCATGAACCGGGGGCTGGCGCCGCCCGGCTCGCCGTATTGGAACGATCATGGACTCCGCTTACCGCATTGATGACGTCTCTTCGATTCTCTCGCCCGGTCTGGTCGTGTTTCGCGACCTCGTCGCGGCGAACATCGATCGCATGATTGAGATCGCCGGCGATGTTTCCCGGCTGCGGCCGCATTGCAAGACGCACAAGATGCGCGAAGTCGCCGAGATGGAGCTCGCGCGCGGGATTACCAAACACAAGGCGGCGACGATCGCCGAAGCGGAGATGCTGGCGCAGGCAGGCGTGAAGGACGTGTTCCTGGCGTACAACATCGTCGGTCCAAACATTGAACGGGCGGTGCATTTCCGCAAGAAGTTTCCCGAAGTGCAATTCTCGGTGACCGGCGATCATCCGCGACCCGTCGCGCAACTGGGCGATGCGATGCAGTCGGCGGGGACATCGATCGAAGTCCTGCTCGATCTCGACATCGGTCGCAATCGGACGGGCCTGCCTCCGGGAGAGGCGGCGATCGCGCTGTACGAGCAAATCGCGCACACTCCGGGTCTGGTTCCGGCAGGTCTGCACGTTTACGACGGTCACCTGGGAATCGCCGATCCGGCGGAACGCCGCGCCGCCGTCGAAGCGGCGTGGACGCAGGTGCTCGCGTTTCGCGATGCATTGACATCGCGCGGGCTGCCGGTGCCGCGGATCGTCGCCGGCGGAACTCCGCAGTTTCCGATCTACGCGACTTTCCCGGAACCGACCGCTGAACTGAGTCCGGGGACGTGCGTGTTCCACGACAGCGGGTACGGAGAAAAGTTTGCCGACCTGACTGGATTTCGGCCGGCGGCGCTGGTGCTGACGCGGGTCATCAGCCGGCCGACAGCCAACCGGGTGACGTTCGACGTCGGTACGAAGGGAGTGGCGTCCGATCCGCCGATGGGACAGCGTCTCGTGTTGCCGGATCTCCCCGATGCCGTACAAGTCCTACAGAACGAAGAACACCTCGTCGTCGAGACTTCTCAGGCAGCGCGGTGGTCTCCGGGGGACTGGACGCTGGCGATTCCGACGCATGTTTGTCCGACGTCGGCGTTACATCGGCAGGCGTCCGTGGTGGCGGAGGGGCGCGTCATTGGCGCCTGGGACGTGGTCTCACGCGACCGGCAGCTGACCGTGTGAACCGGGAAACAGGGTCCAGGGGCGAGGGATGAGGAAGTGGTCAGACCTCTCTCCTCGCCGGGCGACAATCGGACGAAGCCGAAGGTTGCGACCCCTTCCGACCGGGCATAGAATCGACGGATGCCGATGCGTTCGGCGTGCCGTTGCGAAACGGGCGCAGTGCTGCATCGAGGGGGAAGTGTGCGGTCAGCACCGTCCACAACTCCCAAGACCTGCCCGAAGGCGACCGGACTGCCGCGCTGCGCACGCAGCTCCCTCCTGGCGATCTGATTCGCGTTCGTACGTTTCTCTCTGACTGCAAACCTGTTGAAGGGCGGAGCGGCCGCCGCAGGATTCTTATCGAATTCAGACTTCTCAAGGTGGATCAGGATGGCGACCTCGTCTCGGATGGTTGGGCTGATTCTCGCCTCGTTCGGGTTTGTTGGAATTCAGGCGCGTGCCGAGGAACCAGCGGCCCCCGCCGCGGAAGTCAGCTACTACAAGCAGGTGCGGCCCATCCTGCAGGCGAACTGCCAGGGGTGCCACCAGCCGGCCAAGGCCGCCGGCGCGTACATCATGACCGATTTCACCCGGCTGCTCGCCGGCGGTGAAACGGGCGAAGCGGCGGTTGTCCCCGGCAACCCGGACGGCAGCGCCCTCGTCGTGCAGATCACGCCGGCCAACGGCCAGGCCGCCATGCCGAAGGGGAAGGCCCCGCTGGCGGACGCCGACATCCAGTTGATCCGGAGCTGGATCGCACAAGGCGCCAAGGATGACACGCCGGCCAATGCCGTGCAGCGCTATGATGCGGATCACCCCCCAGTCTACTCGCGGCAGCCGGTCGTCACGGCGCTCGACTATTCCCCGGACGGACAACTGCTGGCCGTCTCCGGCTTCCACGAAGTGCTGCTGCATAAGGCCGACGGTTCCGGCCTTGTCGCGCGATTGATCGGACTGTCGGAGCGGATTGAATCGGCCCGCTTCTCGCCGGACGGCAAACGGCTGGCGGTGACCGGCGGACTGCCGTGCCGGATGGGCGAACTGCAGTTGTGGAACGTGGAGACGAAGACGCTGGAACTGTCGATCCCGATCACGGCCGACACTGTGTACGGGGCGAGCTGGTCGCCGGACGGCACGCTGGTCGCCATCGGCTGCGCCGATAAGACGGTCCGCGGGTTCAACTCCTCAACCGGCGAACAGGTGTTCTACAGCGGCGCACACGACGACTGGGCGCAGGACACGGTGTTTTCGACCGACGGTTCGCTGCTGGTGTCGGTCGGCCGTGACATGTCGACGAAGCTGTACGACGTCAAGACGCAGCGGTTCATCGACAACGTGACGTCGATCACTCCGGGAGCGCTCAAGGGAGGCCTGTCGGCGCTGGGCCGGAATCCGGCTCGCGATGAGATCCTGGTGGGCGGCAGCGACGGTGTGCCCCGCATCTATCGCATGCAGCGGCTGACGAAGCGGGTGATCGGCGACGATGCGAACCTGATCCGCAAGTTTCCGGCGATGCGGGGCCGCATTTTCTCGGTGGACTATTCCCCGGACGGCAAGCGGATTGTCGCGGCGAGCAGCCTGGACGGCAAAGGGCAGGTGTTCACGTACGCGGCGGAGTTCGATTCGGCAGTGCCGGAAGAGATTTCGGCCATCGTGCAGAAGGTCGGCTACACGGCCGAGGAGCAGGCGAAGCTCGAAGCGTTTTTGACAGCCGACGTGAAACTGCTCACGCAGACGGAAGTGCCGGTCGCGATCTATGCCGTGGCCTATGCGCCGGACGGGAACTCGATCACGGCCGCCGGCGCCGACGGGGTGCTGCGGGTCATTAATCCTGCGGACGGGACGATCGCCCGCGAAACACCGACGGTGACGGCCGATCCGAATGCGGGTCGCGCCGGGAGCGAGATCGCCGCCCAGGCCGCAGAGGCCGCCGACTCGAACGAGTATTTCAGCGACGAGTCGCTGCCGTCGGGTGCGACGGTCACGGCGATCGACGTGCAGCCGGCATCGATCGAGATCGGCCGGAAGTTCGGTTACGCGCAATTGCTGGTGACCGCCACACTGAATACGGGCGACCGCGTGGATGTGACGCGGATGTCGGCCATCTCCGCCAACGGCGATGCCGTGCGGGTGACGCGCGGCGGACGAGTCCATGCCCGAGCCGACGGCACAGGGACCGTGACGATCGCGGTGGGCGACCAGTCGCTGCAGGTTCCGTTCACGGTGAGCGGAGTCGGGGCACAGACGCCGATGAACTTCGTGCGCGACGTGAACCCGGTGATTTCCCGGCTGGGCTGCAATGCAGGCACCTGCCACGGAGCGAAGGACGGCAAGAACGGCTTCAAGCTGTCGTTGCGCGGTTACGACCCGATTTTTGACGTTCGGTCATTCACGGACGATCTCGCGTCGCGGCGCGTCAACCTGGCGTCGCCGGACGACAGCCTGATGCTGCTGAAGGCGACCGGCGCCGTGCCGCACGTGGGTGGGCAGCTCACCAGGCCAGGTCATCCGTACTACGAAACGATCCGGCAGTGGATCGCCGAAGGGGCGGTGCTCGATCAGAACGTGGCTCGCGTCGCGAAAATCGAAGTTCAGCCACAGGACCCGGTCATTCAGCAGATCGGCGCGAAGCAGCAGATGCGGATCGTCGCGACGTATACCGACGGAACGTCACGGGACGTCACGGGCGAGGCGTTCATCGAAAGCGGGAATACCGAAGTCGCGGAGATGAACCGTCACGGCATGGCGACGACCGTTCGCCGCGGCGAAGCGCCGCTGCTGGCGCGATTTGAAGGGAGCTACGCGGCGACGACGATCACTTCAATGGGCGACCGCAGCGGCTTCGTGTGGGAAGCGCCGGAGACGTGGTCGGAGATCGACAAGCTGGTGGCGGCGAAATGGGAGCGTCTCAAGATCCGGCCGTCAGGACTCTGTGACAACGACGAGTTCCTGCGACGGGCGTACCTCGACCTGACCGGTCTGCCGCCGACGGCCGAGGCGCTGCGGGCCTTCCTGGCCGATCCGCGCGAGACGCGCACCAAGCGCGACGCGGTGATCGACCAGTTGATCGGCAGCGAAGAGTACATCACCTACTGGACGAACAAGTGGGCCGACCTGCTGCAGGTGAACAGCAAGTTCCTGGGCGTGGAAGGGGCCACGGCATTCCGCGACTGGATTCGCGGCCAGATTGCGGCCAATACGCCGTACGATCAGTTCTGCCGAGAAGTTCTGACGGCCAGCGGATCGAACAAGGAGCACCCGGCCGCATCGTATTACAAGATCCTGCGGACGCCGGATGCAACAATGGAGAACACGACGCACCTGTTCCTCGGGGTGCGGTTCAACTGCAACAAGTGCCACGACCATCCGTTTGAACGCTGGACCCAGGACCAGTACTACCAGACATCGGCGTTCTTCGCGCGGCTGGGCCTGCAGCGCGATCCCAACAACGCCGCCGGCGACATCGGCGGCACCGCCGTCGAAGGCGCCAAGCCGCTGTGGGAGGTCGTCTTTGAGAAGCCGGAAGGGGAGACGGTGCACCTGCGGACGAACGCGGTCACCCCGCCGACTGTCCCGTATGACGCGCAGATTCCGATGGGAGAGTCCACGTCGCGGCGCGACCAGATCGCCGCCTGGATCACGTCGCCGGAGAACGACTACTTCGCACGCAGCTACGTCAATCGCGTGTGGGGCTATCTGCTCGGCGTCGGCCTGATTGAACCGCTGGACGACATCCGCGCGGGCAATCCGGCGTCGAATCCCGCACTGCTCGATCACATGACCCGGTCGTTCATCGAATCGGGATTCAACGTGCGTGAACTCGTGCGGGCGATCGCCAAGAGCCGCGTCTACCAGCTGTCCATCGCTGCGAACGAATGGAACGCCGACGACGTTCGAAATTACGCTCGGGCGGTGCCGAAGCGTCTGCCGGCGGAAACGCTGTACGACGCGATCTACACTGTGACCGGCGCGAAGATGCAGATTCCGGGCGTGCCGGAGGGGACGCGAGCGGCGGCGATTCCGGATGCCGGCGTGGAACTGGCGGACCGGTTCCTCGCGAACCTGGGCCGGCCAGCCCGCGAGAGCGCGTGCGAGTGCGAACGTTCGTCCGGACTGCAGCTCGGACCAGTGATGGCGCTCATGAACGGGCCGACTGTCAGCGAAGCGATTTCGCAGCCGGAAAATGCCATCTCGCAGCTTGTCGCTTCGACGGCGAACGATGCCGCGCTGGTCAACGAGATTTTTCTGCGCGTGTTGAACCGGCCCGCGCGGTCGGAAGAAGTGCAGGCCACGGTGGCGCTGATGCAGACGCTGCAATCGGAGCACGATGGACTCGTCAGTTCGCTCGCCGCGTACCGTGAGCAGATTCGTCCGATCGTCGAGGAGAATGAACGGAAGCGGGTGGCGGCCGTCGCTGCGGCCGAACTGGAACGGGACGCCTACGCCGAGTCGATTCGCGCCCGCGAAGAGCAGGCCGAAGCGGAACGGCAGGCGCGGATCGCAGCTGCCATGCAGGCGTTGGCTGACTATGAGACGGCGCTGCCGGCGCGGATCGCCGCGTGGGAAGCGACGGTCTCGGTCACCGCCACGCCGTGGACGACGCTCGATCCGAGCGACCTCAAGACCTCGACCCGGGCGAACATTGCCAAGCAGCCGGACTTGTCGGTGCTGGCCTCCGGTCCGAACGATCGCGTCGGCAACTACGAGATCGCTGCAGCGACGGCACTGCAGGGGATCACCGGACTTAAGCTGGAGGTCCTGACTGATCCGAGCCTGCCGGCCAACGGGCCGGGCCGGGCCGGCAGCGGCAATTTCGTGCTGACCGAACTGAAGGTCACTGCGGCCTCGCCGGATAAGCCGGAGGAAGTCACGAACATCGAGTTGCAGAATGCCAAGGCGGACATCAGCCAGGACGGATTCAACGTCGCGGCTGCGATCGACGGCGTGATTGCCGGCGACAACGGCTGGGCGCTCGGCGCGGGAGTCGGCAGTTCGCATGTGGCGACGTTTGAGTTCAAGCAGCCGCTGACGATCGCCGGCGCCGCGCAGCTCAAGTTCGTCATGGAGCAGCACTACCCGGACCGGACGCATTCGATCGGCAAGTTCCGGCTGTCCGTCACGACCGCGACCGGTCCGTTCGAGAACGGCCTGCCGGCGAACATCCTGGAGATCGTGAAGATCAGCGAACGCTTCCGGACCGATGAACAGCGCACGGTGCTGGCGGATTACTTCAAGTCGTTCGACGACGATCTGAAGGCGAAGCAGAAGGCTTTGGCCGATGCGCAGCAGCCGCGGCCGGAAGACCCGCAGCTCACGGCTCTGAAGACCAAAGTGACGGAACTGATGCAACCGCTGCCGATCGATCCGCAACTGGCGCGGCTGGAGCGGTCGGTGCAGCTCAGCGGCGATCAGTTGCAGAATGCGCGATTGACGACCGCGCAGGATTTGTCATGGGCGCTGATTAACAGCCCGGCGTTTTTGTTT
>JAEUIG010000299.1 GCA_016795125.1 Planctomycetaceae bacterium
CGGGATTCTGGCGACGGCAGATTGGGCCAACCCGAGCAGGAAACTCAACGCAACCATCTGGCACAAAGTCACTTGCAAAAACCTGCACACAAAGCATTTGCGAGACGGCAGCAGCACAGCGACGAACATTCGGCCTGTCCGCCCGCTTACAGGCCACGGGTTTCCACAGAGGCCGGCCGCAGGCTCTCTGCAAATTCGGCGGCGAAGTCACGTCGATAGTGCGAGTGCACCAGGGCCGTCGCCAGCATGGCGATCAGCCCACCCAGCGTGGCCAGCGCCATGTCCTTGTGCGCATCCCACGGGTCCCCCTGGGTGCCGAGGTATGTTTCGGCCGTGTCCCCCCCGAAGACCAGCGCCACGCCCCACTCCAGCATTTCGTACCCGGCGCTGAAGGAAATCATCACGTCCAGCGGCAGGTAATAGCTCCAGAAGCCGCGGACACGCGCGATCCGGACAAAGATTTCGCGCACCGGGTAGGCATTCAGCAGGCCGAAGGAGAAGTGCACGAGACGGTCGAAATGATTCCGCTGCCAGCCGAAAGCAGCCCCGAGCGAAAAGTCCGGATTGCCGAAGATCGCCGCAACACGACGGGCCCAGTTCTCATAGGGCACCTCGGAATACGTGTAGTGCGCGCCGACAACGTGCAGGCACATGAACACGAAGATCAGCGAGTAACTCAGGTTCGTCAGCCGGAACACGCGCCGCGTGCCGCACAGGAAGGCTCCCAGTGCGACCGTCAGCACGTGTTCGAGAAAAAAGTCCTGCAGGTTATTGGGACGAATCGCCCAGACCACGAACCAGAACGCAAACGCCGCCGCCAGCCAGCGCGGCAACTGCTTCGATCGGGCCACAGCTGTGCACGCGCTGCAGAACGACATCGTGCCCGCCCCCTCCACTTCTGAGCGATGGACGTCAGGACCGGTCCAGGCAGATCGGCGTCAGGCAACCGCCGGCGTCGGCTTGGTCTCCGGCGCCCGCGGGTCGGTCCGCAACAGGGCGATGACCGCTTCGATGAGCATCAGCCCGGCGAGCGCAATCAGGACCATCCCGATCCACGTCACGGGATCGGCAGTCTGCCCCTTCGCAAACTTCGCTTTCACGATGTCGATCAGCGCCCACGAACTCATGACGTACATCAGGACGGTCGGGATGCCGGTGACAAGCCAGACCCACGATTCCCGCCGGGTGCGCCACAGCCAGACCGTCAGCGCCATCAGCGTCAGCGCGGCGAGCAACTGGTTGCTCGCGCCGAACAGTTCCCAGAACGCCCGCCAGATCGGGACCGGCGCGCCGGTCGCATCGGTCTCCGTCCGCATGATGAACAGGAACGGAGTGCCGGCCGTGAGGATCGTCCCCAGCCACCGCCCGCGCGCATCCTGCCAGCCCGTCAATTCCTGCACGATGTACCGTCCCAGCCGCGTGCAGACATCGAGCGTGTCGTACACAAACGTCGTGAAGGCCATCAGCGCAAAGGCCACGCCGAGCTGTGGATTGACGCCGACTTTCGCAAGGAACGCGCCGATCCCCTGGGCATAGATGAAGTTTGGACGCGGCTTCTCCAGCAGCGGGGAGTTCTCGGCGAGCATCATCACGCAACACAGCGAAATGATGGCCACCATCGCCTCCAGCAGCATGGCCCCGTAGCCGATCGGCTTCGAGTCCCGTTCCTTCGCCAGCTGCTTGGACGTGGTGCCGGACGCGATCAACGAGTGGAATCCGCTGCACGCCCCGCACGCGATCGTGATGAACAGCAACGGCGCGAGCGTCTTCCCTTCCACCGGTTCCCAGCCCCGGAACGCCGGCAACTGCACCGGCGCTCCGCCGGTGATGAGTCCGATCGCCCCGGCCGCCAGCGCCGCGTACAGGAACCACCCGCCCAGCTGGCCGCGGGGCTGCAGCAGCAGCCACAACGGCACGACAGATGCAACCGCGCAGTAAATCAGCAGCAGGACGTCCCACGCCTTATGGGCCGCCTGATCGGGGTTATCGCCGACGAGTCCGGGCGCGACGGACTGCAGCAGTGCGCCGAGATCGAACGGAATCTTCTGTCCGCCCCAGATCGCCAGTCCGACGAGCGGCAAGAAGATGATCGTCGCCCGCTCCATGCTGATCTTGCCATACCGCACGACGAGCCCCATGACGATCGGCAGGGCGAGGTACAGCAGCGACGACGTCGCGATTCCCGCACCGCTGACGCTGCTGCCGTCTTCCAGCTTCTGGACGCCGACAAACGACGACGCGGTCACGTCCGTGAATGCCACGATGATGTAGACCAGCGCCAGCCAGACGAACAGCAGGAACAGCACGAACGACCGCTGGCTCATATGCTGCCGCACCACGACGGCGATCGAGTTGCCCTTGTGCCGCACGGATGCAATCAGCGCTCCGAAATCGTGGACGCCGCCGATCAGAATCGAACCACACAGGATCCACAGCAGCGCCGGCAGCCAGCCGAACATCGCCCCCGCCAGGATCGGTCCCATGATGGGTCCCGCAGCGGCGATTGCAGAAAAATGCTGGCTGAGCAGCGGCGCCTTTTCGAGCGGCGCGTAGTCCAGATCGTCCCGCTCGGTCACGGCCGGAGTCTGATCGACATCGCTGAGACGGAACAGCCGGGCGAGGATCGGGCCGTAAATGCGATAGGCGGCCAGCAGGATCACTGCCGAGCCGACGACAAGCGCGACCATCATGGGCGAGGTCTCCGAACGCGGAACACAGTCCGCTTTAGCGTACCGATTCGCCGGATGTTACGGAATGTCGAGTCATCGCGAGCGGCGGGGCTTGGCCCCGCCGTCCGCCGGGCTAAACCCGGCGGCTCGCTGACGGTTGGTCATCCGATGATCACGCGCGGTCGGAGCGCCGGATCGGGCTGCGCCTTGATCAGCAGCTGCCGCACGATCCACGGGACGTTGCCTTCGCCGAACAGCAGAAACCGGAAGTTCGTCCGCACCGGGCTTTCATCCGACCAGCCGAAGTGCAGTTCGGGGGCGTGTCCAAATTGCGCGAGCGTCAAGGCGATAACGGCGATCACGTGTGCGATCGAGGCACACCGCGTCACGCGGATGATGAACCGCCCCTCTTCCTGCACGATCTCCATCAGCGGCGACTGGTAGAACTCGCTGGCGTCGCCGATCTCGACTTCCATGAACACGATCGGTGTGTTCTCGCTGAGGTGGTGCCAGGCGCGAATCTCGTCTTCCTTGGCGGCGAGGATGCGTCCTCCCGGCCGGTGCGGAACCAGCACCGGAATCTCCAGGTGCTGCAGCGACTCCCACAGGAACCGCGACTCGGGATTCACGAACTCGAACCGCCGGAACCGCTCCAGCTCCGTGCTCCGCATGATGCGGGAGATGGCGGAAAACAGCAGGACGGCCGCGATAAAGCAGCCGGCGATCGTCACGCCATCGGGCTTGCTGTAGATGATGTCCAGCGCCGTGTAGAGGAAGACGGCGGTAATCAGCACGTAGTGCCAGGCAATTCGCCGCCACATGGGACCGGAATTGACGCGGTACTTGTCGATGACCACGGCGGCGCTGGCGCTGAGGATCAGCACCATGACTCCGGTGGCGTACGCGCCCCCCTGCGCGGTGACGTCCGCGCGGAAGATCAGGGTGACGAGCAGGCTGATGCCGGTGAGCAGCAGGACGAGCGGGCGCGTGGCCGTGGCCCACTCGGGCGCCATCCCGTACCGCGGCAGATACCGCGGCACCAGGTTCAACAGTCCTGACAATGCACTGGCGCCGGCGAACCAGAGAATGGCCACCGTGCTGACATCGTAAATCGTTCCGAACACTTCGCCGAAGATCGCGCCGATGGCGTGCGGGCTCTGGCCGTGCGCGAGGTACGCCAGCGCGCGATTGGCGGCCCGGCCCCCGACGTGCAGTTCCAGCGCCGGGATCAGCATCGTGGTGACGATCGATGACCCCATGAGCAGGACCGACATGATGAGCGCCGCGGTGAGCAGCAGCTTGCGCGTGTTGCGAATCCGTCCGGCCGGCTTCTCCTGATTGTCGGCGTCATTGCCGCGGACCAGCGGCATCACCGCCACTCCGGTTTCAAACCCCGACAGTCCCAGCGCCAGCCGTGGAAAGAAGAGCAGACACATCAGCACGATCAGGCTCCAGCTGGGCGCCGCGTGATTCACCCCCTCGATCGCCCAGTCCCCTGCCCTGACCTGCGCGAACCAGTCGTTCACGAGATCGGGATGCGCCGCCAGGTGCATCAGTCCGGCCGCCATGACGATGACGTTCAGGGTGAGGTACACCGCCACGATGACCACGGCAATGCCGATCACCTCGCGAAACCCGCGCAGGAACAGTCCCCCGAGCATGACGAGCAGGCCGATGGTGATCACCAGCTGGCTGTGCAGCCACTCGGGCGTTTCTTTCCAGAGCGGATTATGGATCAGGTGCTCGGCCGCGTCGGCCGCAGACAGCGTGATGGTGATGATGAAATCGGTGGCGGCGAAACCCAGCAGGATCAGCACCAGCAGCTTGGCGTCCCAGCCCGTGAGCAGTCGCTCCAGCATGGCGATCGATCCGCGTCCGCGCGGCGATCGCGCGGCGACATGCGAATAGACCGGCACCGCGCCCAGCAGGGTGACGAGCACCAGGACGAACGTCGCAAACGGGGCCAGCCGGCCGGTCGCACCGAACGCGATCGAAGGCTGGTAGCCGAGAGTGCTGAAGTAGTCCACGCCCGTCAGGCACAGCACCCACAGCCAGTAGGCCTGATGGTGCCCGGTCTGCACCGGCGCGACCGTTCCCTGGACCGTCCAGCTCGGCTTATTGGCCGGCGTTTCTCCACCGCCGGCAGCGGCCGTTGCAGACATCAATCGTACTCTCGACAGACGCCGACTCGCGACTCCCGCGCGATCGCGCCGCACATTCTCATCGGAATTTCCCATTCCGTGTGGCATCGCACGCCAGGCGAGAATGCACAGCCATGGCGCGGAGAGAAACTCTATGCGGCTCAAGGTTCGGCTGCAATCAACCTCTGACAGCGACAGTGCAATAAGCCGACCGCGATCGCACGTTAATCCCGATCACGCAGGGTGTTAGAGCGACATCCGTCCTCCCTGCGACAAGCGATCTGAGTTCTGTTTCCTTGCATGAGGTTCGAAAACCGGGAATCCACCGGAAGTTGCAATCGGCCCGGCGTTTGCGCCGGGTCGTACGACAATCTCCAAGGGTTATGGCCAGCGGCCGCGCCGGGTCTTCAGCGGGCGGAAAACTGCCGGCTCACTCGCCGAATCGGTACGAGTACAGGTCGGCGTCGTGCAGGACGAACCGGATGCGGATTGCCTGGCCCGCGATGGCGCGGAGATCGCCCCCGGATGTCCACGCGACCGTTCGCTCGCTCGAATCACCG
>JAEUIG010000444.1 GCA_016795125.1 Planctomycetaceae bacterium
CGGCTTTCGCCGCCGGTTGCTGCGCACGTGCCGTCGCAAAATGTGGTCCCTGCAACGGATGCGGCCCGCTGCGGATCAGGTAGCGGAATCCCACTGTCCGGCCATGGAACGTCTGCGCTGGCACGGGAGCTTCTTCTTCCCGCAGCCGCAGCGAATTGTCGATCAACTGGTTCAGTGAGGAACGGGACGGCAGCGCGATCGTCGGCTTCGGCGTTTCATTCTCGACCGCCAGTTGCTGCACAACGCGGCGGCGCTCGTGCTGACGCATCCAGATGCTGAACACGCCCCAACCCGCCAGGCCACACAACGCCCAGCCCGCAATGCTGCTGAAGAACTGCACCAGCTGTGGACGCTGATCTGCCTCCATCGCCGGCACGGCCTCATCGGATTCAGCGTGGACCGTCGACATCGCGTCGGTCGAGTCCAGCATCACCTCCGGCACGTCGAAATCGGACGTCGTCTCTGTTGGTGTCGGCAAGGTGTGCGTCGTCGTCACCGATCGCAATTGCACAGCCGAGGCCGGCTGGACTCGCTCAGGTTCTGACTCGGCCGTCGTCTCGAGTTTTGGAGCCGGCATCGGAGCGTCGAGCACCGCCGGCGTCGTGGACGCCGCCGCGCTGATGCTGCCCGGCGGCTCTGCCAGACCCGGAGCAAACAGCGGCTCGACCGACTCCGTCTCGGCGCTGACCGGCTCAATCGGATTGATGACCGGACCGTCCGCCGGGTGCATCCGCTCTTCAAATCGGTGCAGCAGTTCCACCGTCTGCGAGGCAACCTGCTGAGGATGACTCGCTTCGACGCGGACCAGGTCCTGCAGCGGCCACTGCGCGAGCACGCCCGCCAGGCGCTGCTGATCGAGACCGCGCGGATCAAAGATCACGACGCTTCCAGACGACAACTGCCCCTGCGGCGACGTCGCCGTTGTCAGGATGCGGACGGCCGCTGCGGCCTCCGGCGGTTGTCCCAGCATCTGCAGCAGCTGCGGCACGCTGGCCATCGCCGGATTCAGGAACACCACCGCCGGACGTTCGCAAAGCTGCAGGCAGGCGACATCGATGTACGGCTGCGAATCTCCCAACGCCCGATGCGGGCCAGCGGTCAACGTATCGACGACGATCACGGACTCCGACGGCACAACTCGCGGTCCGGCGGAATACAGATCGCCGATCACTTCCTGCTGGCCGGCATGCAGAATCCGCACGCTGCCGCACGCCTGGTCGGTCAGTCCGCCGGCCTGCGCGATGAGACTGCTGAGCAGGACCGGTGAGTCCTCTCCCGCATAGGTTCCCGGGCGATTGACGGCGCCGACGATGCTGCAATGCCGCAGTCCCTGCGGTGCTGTCCGTACGGCTGCCTGCGGAGCGGTTTCGCCGCCGGCAGCGACGAATGTCGCGGCGGGAGGTGTCGCTGGCCGGGCGTAATACGGCTCCGGCGACGTCGTGACCGCAGGGCTGACCCCCGCGGCATAGGCAGGCGGAATGGCCGTGTCGTCGGCGTGGAGGGCGACGCTGCACAGCGCGCCCCCGAGCACAAAGGCAGAACGAATGGCGGAGGGACGTCGCATGATCTTGCCGGACTTCCAACGGTTCCGGGAATCGAATCCCAGGGCGCATGGTTCCGATCGCTGAGCACCGCTCACCGATTCAGAATCAACAGAATGCGGGAACTGCGCGATCTGGGGAACGCTGCGTGTCTGGCCAGAACACCGACAGCGGCCGTCAGAATCACCAGAACCGGCACACTCCTCACAATCGGCAAAGTGACCCGCGCCGCGCCACCAAAATCGACGAGCCGTACGCCGATCTCCCCTCAACCTCGGCCGATCGACTCCATTCTTGAAGGTCTCGCCGCATTCACGCGGCCAGCGGAAGTTGAAAGTGCAGTGGTCGTCCATGCCTCACATCATGGTGGTTGACGCGACTCCCGCCGACCGGCGGCTGATGGCGAATCTGCTCGCGGACGCCCCGCAGTGCAGCGTCGTCGAGGCCGGCGGCGTCGAGCAGGCGCTCACCCTGGCCCGCCTCGTGCCGCTGGACCTGGTCCTCGCCGATGTCGGCGCCGATGCCTCCACGGAGGAACTCCAGGGACTCGAGTTGCTGGAACAACTCAGTGCCGAACAGCCGTTGCTGCCGATCATCGTGGTCGCCGGTCGTGGCGACGAGGATGTCGCCCGGGAGGCGCTGCAGTCGTCGGCCGTCGGCTATGTGCCGAAGAGCCGCCTGCTGAGCGACCTCCTCCCGGCCGTCGAGCAGGTGCTCGACGTCGCTGCGGACGATCGCGGAAAAATGACGGTGCAGGCACTGCAGACACGGCAATCCACCGCATTCGAAATGGAGAACGACCCCGGCTGCGTGGCGGCCGTCGTCAAGCATGTGACCACTCAGTGCTGCCGGTTCGGCATCACCACCGAGCAGGAACAGGTCCGCGTCGCCGTGGCACTCGAAGAGGCGATCCTGAATGCCATGATTCATGGCAACCTTGAAGTCGGCTCCGAGTTGCGCGAACGCCCGGACGACGCCTTTCGCCGCCTGATCGAGCAGCGGCGAAAAGAGCCGGAGTTCGCGTCGCGTCGCGTGCAGCTGCAGTGCGAAGTGGACACGCAGCACGCCCGGATCGTGATTCGCGACGAAGGCCCGGGATTCGACATTCGGCTGCTGCCTGATCCGCGCGACGCCGACTACCTGCTCCGCGCCAGCGGCCGCGGCGTCCTGCTCATGCGGACCTTCATGGACGAAGTCGTCTACAACGATGCCGGCAATGAAGTCACGCTGGTCAAACGCCGCACCGCCGCCGCGCCGCTCGTCAGTCAGGCGCCCGCCTGACTGGATTCGCAGGTCTGACGCCCGACTGCTGGAAACGTCCGTCCGTGACGTGACCCCGCAAGGGGTCGTATCCATTAGCCGGTGGCTGAGCGGAGCGATGCCACCGGAAGTCAGCACTCGCATTTGCGCTCATCCCGAAGGGATGACATCCGTCGCTGAATCTGGCTGGGCTGGTACCGGCGATGTCGCTGCGCTCAACCGCCGGCTATTAGCTTTCAGCCATTCGGGCTGATTCCGTGGTCATAATTGTCATTCATTCGCAGGCTTCCAGGAAGGCATCTCCTTGCTTGGCCACGAGGTTGGAAGTCTACGTGGTGTTCATCGACTTTCGAATCGATGAGTCGCGATTGCACAGACATCGCCGGCACCGTCTAATTCCGGCGGACCACGACACGCTGGAGCGTGAACCGTGATCGTACCTCCCCTTGGCCCTGGCCCATCCCCGCTTGGCCCTCCCCGAACTCATCCTCGCTCCGTTCCGACTCCCCGTCGGACAGACAACCGTGCTGTTCGCCGCCGTCGGCGCGCTGCTGACCGCCTGGCTGACGCACCTCGCGCTGCGGGATTGTCGTGAACCGGATCGCGGCTGGTCTCTCTTCGCCGCACTGGCCGCCGCCGCATGCTGCGGACTCTTCGCATGGTGCATGCTCCACTTCAGGGTGCAGGACCTGCCCAACGTGCGGCCCACGGAAGCGTGGTCGTACTGGCGCATCGGTCATCACGTGTTCCTGATCTCGCTGATGCTCGCTGTGACAGCGACCGATCTGCGCGCCTATCTGATCCCCGACCGCATTCCGTGGTACGGCCTCGTCTGGGCCGTCCTGCTGGCGGGACTGTCCGGCGACCTGCAGATCGAGCATGTGTGGGTCGACTGGAACCAGGAGATCCCGCAGATTCAGGGCCCCTTCATGCCGGCGTGGCTGGCGCTGCATCCCCATTGGCACGGCCTGGCCTGGAGCCTGGCCGGCGCCACTTGCGGGGCGCTCGGCACGCTCATCATCCGCTGGCTGGCCTCGTTGGCCCTCGGTCAGGAAGCGATGGGCCTCGGCGACGTGACCCTGATGGCCATGATCGGCGCGTTTCTCGGATGGCAGCCGACGCTCATTGTCCTGATTCTCGCCCCGCTCTGCGGACTGCTCATCACCGCACTGCTCTACTTCCTGCGGGGCCTGCAAACACTGGTCGGCGCCGTCATTCCGCGGCTGAAGCCCACGGCGGCAGCTCGCGGCTTCCTGCCCTACGGCCCCTTCCTGTGCCTCGCCGCCTACATCGTGATCCTCACCTGGCGCTGGATCTGGATGTTCGAATGGCGCCTCACCCGCACCGCAGATTCGGACGACCGCATCAACACCTTCGCCATCCGCCGCCTGTTCGGCGACTGGATGGCCCTCCTCCTCATCGCCGCTGTCACGCTGACGGCACTCGTCGTGATCCTGTTCCTCCGCCGCATCTACAAGAACCTGCCCGTCCAGCGTCTAAGTGCCGAGCCGCGGGATGACGTCGCGAAACCACCAGCGGCGGATGTACCGGCCGATGATGCCGCGAAACCGCAAGCGGCGGTGGAGAGCGAAGACTCGACAATGGGCGAGAACTGAATCCCTCTGCCCCGTTGTCCCTCCCGTCAAAACTCCCGAACGCCGCTGCAGGAAATTCCTGCAACGGCGTTGGGCGACGTTCGAGTTGTCCGCTTCGTGATTACAGGGCCTGGCTGGTCAGCACCGAGTCGGTCGCGTATTCAGCGGCCAGCGGAGCACGCTTGAGGACCGACAGGGACTCGACCGGTTCCGGCGTCTCGTAGGCTTCGACGATCGGCAGCGGCTTCGACTTCCGCAGCAGGGAGATCACCGCCGGCAGGCCGATGAGGCCGGCAACCGGGATCGCACCGAGAACCAGCAGGCCGACGCCTTCTTCACCAAGGATCGGCAACAGGGTCGCCATCGCGGCCGGCACGGCCACCGCGACCACGTTGTGCACTCCGTGGACCAGCATGCCGGGCTTCACCGAGTTCGTCCGGTAGGCCAGCAGTCCCGTCACGGCGCCCAGCGGGATCACCGCCACGATGTGCTGCCACGAGTCCATGTGCATTCCGGCGAACAGCAGCGTCGAGGCCGTGATGGCCACCGCCGGCGACCACCGGGCCAGGAACCGTCGCTGGATGTAGCCGCGGAACAGGGTTTCTTCGACAAGCGCCGGAATCACGCTGATCACGATGCTCAGGATGGTGATGGTGATCCACGAGCCATTCGTGGCGGCTTCGTTGATCGGGTCCGTCCCATCGACCGGGCCGGCCAGCAGGAACATCGCAAAATTCAGCGCGAGCGCCGAGGCCATCGTGAACGACGCCATCGTCGAGAGCTTGATGCCGCCGTACTTGCGGCCGGTCTGCGGCAGCAGTCCGAGCCGCTGCTTCATCGGCTCCGGCGACATGTAGCCGGCGAACAGCATGAAGGCCGTCATGGTGAGCTGGAACGGAATCAGCGACAGGAACAGAGCGGGCAGCGGCTGCATCAGGACTTCCTGAATCTGCGTCTGCAGCAGATCCTGCTCCACGCCCTGGGCGGTCAGGTAACCGCCGACGGCGCCGGCGGCAAACACGAAGGATGCAATGATCGCGACATTGCCGACGATCGTCGCCAGGAACAGCGTCGTCAGGACCGTCCAGACCCGCGGCTTGCGAGGCTTGGAGACGGGAGCCGGTTCGTTGGCTTCCGGGACTTCGAGTGAGTTCAGTTCGACCGGTTCGATTTCGAGAGGGGAGTTCATCGCCAGTGCTCCGAGGGAGGGTTTTATTGTGACCGCCAGCACTGGCGGCGTTTTGAGTGAGGCCGGCATCGGCCTCGGACCCTCTCCAAAGCGGGGCGCGCGCACGTTTGTTACACAGGCGGCATACTCCGGCGAATATCACGCAACGTCTGCAAGCACTTGTGCTCGCATCACTTGCGGCACACAGCCCGTCTGCGCGCCGACGATTGCGCCACTGGCTTTTCGCAGTCGGACCGCACGTAAGCGAAAGTCCCTGTTTCCAATGGACTCTCAATAGCGGAGTCAACATTACGGATCGGCTCGCCGTACTCTTCTCTTCGCTCTACAGGTAGTCCTGCCGCACCGGGTGAAACACGTCCAGCGCCACGCACCCTTCGTCGAGCGCCACGACGCGGTGCGTCACGCCGCCGGGAATGAAATACATGTCCCCGGTTCTCAGGACGCGTTCCGTGTCGCCGACGATGAACCGCGCCGAACCGGACACGACCATCCCGGCCTGTTCATGCGGATGCGAGTGCGCTTCGACAACCGCATGCGGTTCAAACGTTACGTAAGACAGCATGAGTTCCTGGCCGGCGGACGCATTCAGAGTCACGCCGGGAAAAATGGCGTGCAGCGCGCCGTCGGAATGATGCACGAACCGGGGACTGGACATGTTGGAATCTTGCATTGAAGGTGACACGATGAGGCCGACGCGGACGTCCATCACGTTGGTGTGAGTCGGACCGGTGATCAGCAGACCGCCGGTACGCTGGAAGAATTCGTACGAATTGTGATCTGCGAGGTACTCTGCGGGATCGACTTCGAGGCGGCGCGCTGCTGCGATCAGCGCGTCGTCTGCGACCGCGCCCGCCGCGTCGGTCGGCCCGTCTTCGCCGTCCGTGCCGCCGGACAGCAGGCAGATTCCCGGCATGCCTGTCGGCCCGAACTTCTGCACCGCCGCCAGCACCAGCTCCTGGTTCCGTCCCCCTTTCTGCGGCCGGACCGACGGCTCGACTTTCACGACCGGTTCCCCGCCGCTGAGGACACAGCGCTTCCCCCCGCGACCATCGGCCTGCAGCGTGCGGCACCTGGCAGCCAGAGTTCGCCCGACGTCGGCCGCGACCCCGGCGACGTTCGATTCGACGCCCGACAGATCGTAACCCAGCTGCCGGGCCGTTTCTGCCGCTGCCTCCAGGGCGATGCGATTGTTGCCCACGACGTGATTGAAGACCTGCAGCGGCTGCTCCACCTCAGTGACCTCTGCCGCCGGCTTGCTGGCGCTGCGCCGCAGGTGCTCGATGACATTCGGGGGAGTGTGTGCAAACTCCGGATCAAATCGTCGCAGAATCGCGAGCGCCTCGGCCGGCGTCGAAGCGTCCGTCACCGTCGGGCCGGAACCGATGACGTCCAGCGGATCGCCGACGATGTCCGAGATGATCAGTGCGATGAGCGTGCCGGCCCGGCAGGCCTGGGCCAGCCGGCCCCCCTTGAGTCGCGACAACTGCTTGCGGACGCAGTTCAGTTCCTGAATCGTGGCGCCGCCGCGAGACAACAGGCGCGTGACCGCCTGTTTGTCTGCGAGGGAAACTCCCTCCACCGGCGCCGGCAACAATGCACTCGCTCCGCCGGACAGCAGGACGAGGCAAAGATCGTCGGCCTGCAGCTCGGCGACCATCTGCAGCATCCGTTCCGCCCCGGCAACCCCTTCGGCCGTCGGCTCATTGATTCCGGCCGGACGCCCTGGGTGCAGATGAATGGCCTGTCGTGGCGCGACGCAATTCGACGGCACATTCAGCCAGCCGGCGACCTTGCGGGAGACGACGTCGCTCCCCAGCGCCTGTTCCAGTCCAGCCGCCATTCCGGCGCCGGCCTTGCCGCCGCCGACCACGCAGATGCGGCCCGCGCGGCTCAGATCGAATTCATGTCCGCAGATCGACAGCGAATCGCCGTTCCGGCGAACCACATTGCGGACGAGCAGAGCGGAATCCACCGCCGCGAGACCGGCGCGCCAGATCGCCATCGCATCGGCGCGCAGTTCAGACGGCGAGGAAGCGGCAGCTGAAGCGGTCATCTGGCGAATGGAGTCCAGCGGACGGACAGTGGATCAATTGAATTGTCCATCGTCCATCGCCGATCGTCCATCGACTCACTACGCCCCCGGTCGCATGCGCCGGTAGGCCGTGAGGACTTCGTACAGGTCTTCGGGGACCTGGATTTCGTCGTCGTGGAAGTCGGACAGCCAGGTGCGTTCGAATCGTCCGGCGTCCGCGACCAGGCGCGTGAATTCGCCGAAGTTCATCGGCACTGTGGGTTGTTCCAGTGCCACGCCCCCGTCCTCATCCCCCGTAAACAGCCGGAGTTTGGGTCGCATCGACGTCCCTGATCTTGTGCAACGCAGGCCGTACGCAGCGTCCAATCACCTCGCTGCCAGCCGTACCGCCCGTCTTCCGCAGTGACATTAAGATCGGATTACGGATTGGCGCGACTCCATCGAATCTTCCGACTTGCGCGACTGCAACGACTGGACTGGTCGAATCAACACGTTCAAGCGCAAGGAGTTGCATCGCCATCTCGCGGCGGATTCAGCCGGTCCGCCGCCATCTTCAAGGGTCGGTATCGACGCTTCCAGCTCGGCACGCTCCACGCGGCCCTCCGACGCACGTCCCCGCGGCATCCGCGTGTGTGCCTCTGGAACGTTGGAGACAGGAACACAGATGACGCAGATCCACAGGACGCCGGCCCCGGAACCAAACCGCCACGTTCCGTTTGATGCGGAACGCGCGCCTCCGGCCGGCGCCATCGCGGAGCCGTATCGCTGCATGATCCCGGGATTCCGAGTCAGCGGAGTCGAATGATTTCTGTCACTCAAAATCTGCGGGAATCTCTCGAATCTGCGTCATCTGCGTTCCGCTTTGCACAAGTCACCAACTTTCGAGACGCACACACGTTATCCCCCGGGGGTTCAATCGGGTTGGAATGCGGATGGTCACTCGCGTACAAATGAAACTCACAACCCTGTACCCGGTTGACCCAACCTCAACTGATGCCGCAGATTGCAGTCACTTTGACCGATGATGCGATCGACTTCGCCGCGCTGACGGAGTCGGTGCGGTCGCCGCTGGCCGGAGCCGTGGTCCTGTTTCTCGGCACCGTCCGTGAAATGACCGACGGCAGGCGCACGGTCGCCCTCGATTACGAAGCCTATCCCGACATGGCCCGTGATCGGATGCAGGCCCTGGCGGACGACGCCTGCGTCCGCTGGCCGGTCGTGGCAGCCGCGATCGTGCATCGGCTGGGACGCATGGAACTCGGCGACATCAGCGTGGCGGTCGCTGTGAGCTGCCCGCACCGCAAAGACGCCTTCGAGGCCGGCCGCTTCCTGATCGATCAGCTCAAAGCCGAAGTTCCGATCTGGAAACAGGAGAACTGGGCGGACGGTTCAAAAGAGTGGGTCCACCCCGGAGCGCCAACCGCCTGAGCGCGTTCCCAAGCGGCCAGCAGACGAAGTGTGATTAGGGATCGATTGCATGATGAATCACGACATTCCGCTCCACGACACACTGGCTGCGACCCGCCGCGACTTTCTGCTCTCCGGCGCGGGGGGAGTCGGCATGATGTCCCTTGGCGCCCTGCTGGCGGGCGATGGAGCGGCCACTGCGGAATCCGCCCCGCACGTCAATCCGCTAGCCGTTCGCCCGGCGCACTTCGCCCCGCGTGCCAAAGCCTGCATCTTTATTTACTTCGAAGGCGCGCCGAGCCAGCTCGATCTCTTCGACCACAAGCCGAAACTCGTCGAACTCCACAAGCAACCAATCCCGCCGTCACTCATTGAAGGCGTCCGCTTCGCGTTCCTCGATCCCAAGACCGCCACGTTGATGGGGCCGCTCGCCCGCAAGTGGATTCGCTACGGCGAATGCGGCATGGAGATGTCCGACCTGCTGCCGCACATCGGCGGCGTCGCCGACGACATCTGCCTCATCCGGTCGATGGTCTCCACGCAGTTCAACCACCACCCCGGCCAGCTTCTGATGCAGTGCGGCCGGCCGGCGTTCGGCCTCCCGGCGACGGGCGCCTGGCTGACTTACGGACTCGGCAGCGAATCGCAGAACCTGCCCGGCTATGTCGTGCTCACCGCCGGCCGCGGCAGTTCGGCCGGCGCTTCGATCTGGTCCAGCGGGTTTCTGCCGAGTTCCTACGCGGGCGTCCTGTTCCGCAATCAGGGGGAACCAGTCCTCAACCTCGAGAACCCCGCCGGTCTCCCCGCCGAGTTGCAGCGGGCCGGGCTCGACGCGCTCCGCGACGTCAACGCCGAGCGTTTGGCCCAGCTTCAGGATCCGGAGATCGCCGCGCGCATTGCAAACTATGAGCTGGCGTTCCGCATGCAATCGGCCGCTCCCGACCTGATTGACCTCTCCGGCGAGACGCAGGCCACGCTCGACGCGTACGGAGTGAACCGCGAAACGCCCCCCGACGGCGGTCGCGGCGGCGGCGGACCAGACACCTACGGCAGTTTCGCCCGAAACTGCCTGCTCGCGCGGCGGATGGTCGAACGGGGGGTCCGCTTCATCAACATCGTCCACGCCTCGTGGGACCACCATTCGAGCATCGACAAGGAACTGCCATACAACACCGGCATGGCCGATCAGCCCATCGCGGCGCTCATTCGCGATCTCAAACAGCGCGGTCTGCTCGATGAGACGATGGTTGTCTGGGGGAGCGAGTTCGGCCGCACCCCGCTGGGAGAAAACCGCAAGGGGGACAACTCCAACGTCACCGGACGCGACCATCACCCGTATGCGTTCAGCATGTTCCTCGCCGGCGGCGGCATCAAGGGGGGCCAGGTGTACGGCGATAGCGTCGAGAGTGGCTGGGGCGTCGTGAAAGACCCCGTTCCGCCGGCCGACCTGCAGGCCACCATGCTGCACCTGTTCGGCATGGACCACCTGAAGCTCACCTACCGCGACCAGGGCCGCGACTTCCGCCTCACCGACGTCGCCGGTAACGTCATTCCGCAACTCATCTCTTAAACCCGCGACATCCTCGTTCCCAACCTCCAGATTGGGAAC
>JAEUIG010000566.1 GCA_016795125.1 Planctomycetaceae bacterium
TGTTGCAGCGCCGTGATACGGTCTCCCAGCGCGAACCCCGGCGCAATGTTCGCTCGCACCGCGACCATTCGCTGCCGGTCAAGCCGATCGATCCGCGACGCCGTCACCGAATAGTCGAACTTGACGACATTGTCGATTCGAGTCGGGACGGTCGCGGAGATGTTCAAAGTGACGTCCGGCCGGCGGCCGATCACCGGGCTGGGACGCGCGCGAACATACAATTGCGAGATCGCGGCAACGTCGCGCCGGTCAATCCCCACCAGCCGCAGTTCCACGTCGTAAGCGTCGTCGACCGTCGCATCCCGATAGCGGGAGACCCGGTCGTCTCCGCCAACCGCGACGCGCAACGTATCGGCAATTTCGCGAACCTCGACGCCCAGGGCCGCCGCGCGTTCCCGGTCGATGCTCACCAGCAGCTCTGGCTTGTCCATGCGCAGGGTCGAATAGACGTCGACGATTCCCGGTATCTCCTTGGAGCGCTCCACGAGCTTTGCGCTGAAATCCACCAGCGCCGGAATGTCTGATCCGCTGATCGTGTAGTCGATGTCGACCGGCGCACCCTGACGGAACGAAGTCAGGTTCCTCACAGACGCATTGATGTCCGGCAGCACACTCAGCTGCTCGCGGATCTGCGTCATTGCGTCACGCTGCGAAAGGTTGCCGCGGAACGCCGCCCCGGGATCGCCTGCCAGCAGTCCCCGCCATAGTCGCCCCAATGAAAACGTCCGCTGCTCCGCGTCAATCAGCCGGACAAAGACTTCCCCCTGGTTCACGCCGCCAAAGCCGCGCGTGCCAACCGTTGAAAGTATGGTCTGCACGCCCGGCACCCTGGCAATGATCGCCTCGGCCTTGCGAATCACGGTATCGCTGGAACTGAGGCTCGCCCCCTCCTGGGCCTCGAGCCGGACTTCGAATTCCGACTCGTCCACGTTTGTGGGGATGTAGTCCTGCGGCACCATTTTGTAGAGCGGCACGTTCGACGCGATGACCACAATCGACAGGACCAGCACCGCCCAGCGATGCCGCATTGCCCACTTCAGGCTCGCCATGTAGCTGGCATCAATCCAGTGGTAAAACCCGCGACGGGACGCAACCTCACCTGTGCCATGACTCGACTTCGACGACTTCAGCATGCGGGAGCACATCATCGGCGTCAGCGTAAAGCTGACCAGCAACGACACCATGATGGCGAAGGTCGCCGTTAATCCAAACTCGTACAGCATTCGCCCGGTCACGCTCGGCATGAACGATACCGGCAGGAACACGATCACCAGCGACAGGGTCGTCGCCAGTACCGCGAGCCCAATCTCTTTGGTCCCCGCGATCGCCGCTTCGTACGGCGAGAGTCCCTTCTCCTCGATCACGTGATAGATGTTTTCCAGCACGACGATGGCGTCGTCGATCACGACGCCCACCATCAGCGCGAGTGCGAGCATCGTCACGTTGTTCAACGTGAATCCGAACAGCCGCATGAACGCGAACGTGGCGATAATCGACGCCGGAATCGCCACTGAAGCGATCAGCGTGGAGCGCCACGACTTCATGAACAGCAGCACGGTCAGGCACGCCAGTACGCTCCCGATCACCAGGTGCCCCTCGATCTCGTGGAGCGCTGCGAGAATATAACGCGACTGGTCCTGGATGATTTCCACCTTCACGTCGTCCGGCAGCAGCGTCCGCGCGCGCGGCAGCCGCTCCTTGATCGCTTCGATGACGCGGACCGTGTTCTGTCCGGACTGACGCTGCACCTGCAACACGACCGCCGGCTCGCCGTTCAATCGCGCCAGCGTGCGGACTTCTTTCGTCGAGTCGATCGCGACGCCCAGGTCGCTCAGCCTCACCGGCGTTCCATTGATCGTCTTGACGACCAGGTTGGGGAAATCCCGGGCATGTTCAATGCGACCAAGGGTCCGCAGAGTGCGTTCGCGATGCCCTTCGTCGACCCGGCCCCCGGGCACCTCTGCGTTCTGCCGTGTGAGCGCGTCGCGCACATCAAGAATCGATAACTGGTAGGCCGCCAGCTTTTTTGCGTCGATCTGCACCTGAATGGCGCGGTCAGCGGCGCCGGCGATTGTGACCTGACCGACGCCCTGCGCCGATTCGATCACGTTCTTTACGAACCGGTCGGCCATCAGGTACAGCTCGGTCGACGACCGCGGGCCTGAGACGGCCAGCGTAATGATCGGCGATGAGTCCGTATCCTGCTTCTGTACGACCGGCGGATCGATATCGGGCGGCAGCCGGTTCATCACGCCCGCGACTGCGTCGCGCACGTCCTGCGAGGCCGCATCAAGGTCGCGGTCCAGGTTGAATGTCGCAATCACGAACGAGCGCCCGTCGCTCGAGATCGACCGCAGTTCGTCGATTCCGGCCACTGTGGCGACGGCATCTTCGATGATCTGCGAAACTTCCGACTCGAGTTCCTGAGTCGATGCGCCGGGATACGACGTGCGGACGTACACCGTCGGCAGATCCATGTTCGGCAGGCGATCAACGCCCAGCCGCTCGAATGCCGTGACGCCCGCCACGACGAGCGCCATGATGAGCATCAGGGCGAACACCGGCCGCTTCACGCAGATTTCAGCAAGCCAATACACGGGCAGGTTGACCGGGGTTAGAACATCGGGAAACGAAAGCCCCCTCAAACCCACGCACTGAGTGCGCGGGCCAACTCACGGCGTCTCGCCGTCGACGCGTTCGCCGCCGCGGTTGTCGAGCGACGTCGGATGGGTGCCGTTGGCGCCGGCCGTTTCAGTCAGCGACGGATCGGCAGACGGCTGCCCGGTCGGCTCGACGCGGCCGACACGGCCTGCGGCGGCATGAACGAGGACAACGTCGCCGGCCGCCACTCCGTCCAGAATCACAACCTGGCCGTCGCGCCGTTCGCCGGTGGCGACCACCTGCTCCTGCGTGATGCCGTCCACCACCTTCCACGCTTTTTCAACCCCAGCGAACTCGATGACCGCCGATGTTGGCAGCACAACGGCCTGCGACTCGGCATTCAGAGTGATTTCGGCCTCCGCGAACAGGCCGGCCCGAATCGACCGGTCCGGGTTGGCGACTTCGGCTTCGAACAGCAGGGCGCGGCTGAGCGGATCGAGCGTCGGGCTGATGCGCGTCACCTGTGCCATGCGCGGCTCGCTGATGGATTCGATCAGCACTTCCACCGGCTGGCCGAGCGCCAGCCGGCGGGCGTAGCGCTCCGAGACCATCCCGCGAAAGTG
The DNA here is from genome assembly GCA_016795125.1 of Planctomycetaceae bacterium. Classification (GTDB taxonomy): domain Bacteria; phylum Planctomycetota; class Planctomycetia; order Planctomycetales; family Planctomycetaceae; genus JAEUIG01. The sequence goes on from JAEUIG010000566.1 coordinate 3,225, forward strand.
CAAGGGGTCGATGCGCACGATCGTGGCGATCGGATCGCCAACCTGCACGAACGCCCCCGGCGCCACATGCCGTTCGACCACCAGGCCGTCGAAGGGCGCGGCGACGACGGCGTCCGTCAGGCGCTGTTGTGCGAGGGCCAGTTCCGCGCGATGGACGCTGATGGTCGCAATCTTCTCGCGGACGCCGTTGATCGCTGCGGAGTACTTGGCTGCGGCCACTTCCTCGCCGGCTTTAACGGCTTCCGCGTCGGCTTCGGTGACGGCGTTCTGCTGCCGCAATTGCGCCCAGCGCTGGCTCTTGGTCCGGGCTTCATTCCAGACGGCCTCGGCCTCGCGCACAGGCGGAGCGTTTTCCGGATTCAGCTTTTCGACGGGGTCGCCGGCCGCGAGTCCGACCGCCGCGCGCGATGCCTCCAGCTGGGCCTGGGCCTGGGCGACCTGCAGTTCGAATTCCTGCCGGTCGAGAGCGACCAGTGCTGCGTTTGCCGCCACCGTGTCGCCGAGGTCAATCTCCACGTCAGCGACGCGGCCCGCGACCTTGGCGCCGACGACGGCCCGCTCGTCGGCGAACATGCTGCCGGAGACACGTACCAACGTCGGCCACGGTTCCGCCGTGACCAACATCGTTTCGGCTTTCAGAACCGGGACGTCCGGCTTCTCTGCAGCCGTCGCCGGTTCGGCCGGGGGACGGCTGCATCCGGCTGCCGTCAGGAGACAGATCACCAGCCACAGTTTGGTTGCTGGCGACGGCCGACGGCCTGCCCTGGAACGTCGTTTCATGAACACACAATCACCGCTCGACGGCTGAATTCCTCCGCGTCTGCAGCTATCGAAGCATGTTGATGCGTGTTCTGTCAATCACGGGAGCGCCTCGCGGCGCGTGCTTCCGGAGAATCCTGAGCCAATGTCGCTGCATTCGGCCGCATAAGCACGGTCGCGGGGACCGGTGCTGTGCACCGGCCTCCCGCGTGAATGGACCGCGCCACGTGCGTCAGCCCTGGGCCGCCGCCAGTGCGGCGTCGTAATTCGGCTGTTCGGCGATCTCCTTCACGTATTCGACGTGCTTGATCGTGTCGTCGGGGCCGACGACGAACACCGCCCGCGCCAGGCACCGGTCCAGCGGTCCCCCCTTGACGAGCACGCCGTACGCTTCGCCGAACTTCGCCGTCCGGTGATCGGACAGCGCCTGGATGTTCGTCGCGCTCTCTGCGCCGCACCACCGCTTCTGAGCAAACGGCAGGTCGTTGCTCACGACCAGCACGGCGACGTTCGGCAGCTTGCCGGCTTCTTCGTTGAACCGCTTGCTCTCGAGGTTGCAGGTGGGCGTGTCGAGCGACGGCACGCTGGCGATCACCCGTGTTTTTCCAGCCGAATCTTTCAGCGACACGTCCTGCAGCGCGTTGCTCTGAAGGACAAAGTCCGGGGCCTTGTCCCCGACTTTCAGTTCGCTTCCCAACAGTGTGACGGGGTTCCCCTTCAGCGTGACGTTCGCCATCGATCGCATCCTTATTACAAAAGTCGTGAGGTCTTGCACTGCGTCGACGGCAGTATTGTGGATGCGAGTCACGGTGCCAAGAGTGTGGCAGGTGTTTGGTTGCCTGGTGATTGGTCGCCTGGCGCTGGAGGACGGACCAGACCACCAATCCACCTGCTCCAAACACAACCGGCCCGGAGATTTCTCTCCGGGCCGGCCGAATTCAGCGTGACTTCAACAGACTGTTACTGAAACACCGCCACCCAGTAGCCCATGCCGCCGCGAACCTGGTAGCCGAATCCGGCGTACCTGCCGCTGCACATGTTCTGGTAGTGTCCTGGAGAGTACGTCCAGGTCTGGACGGCATGCTCCGGCGTTGACTGGCCGTAGGCGATGTTCTCGCGGTACGGAAGTCCGCTGTGTGCGAACGCGCCCGTCGATGCCATCCAGTTGGCATGTCGCTGAGCCGCTGAACACAGATTCTGGTTCAGTGCCAGCGCCGGCAGTCCGACACGAGCGCGGGTCTGATTGTGAAGTTCCAGCAGCCGGGCGATCGTCGGATGCGTCGTCTGCTGGGCAGCGGGCTTGTTTGCCTGCTGCGTCTGACTTCCCTGGGATGTTGTGGACTTCGTGTCCGTCGATGACTTCGTGTCGCCGTTGTTTGAGGACATGGGAGTGTCCCCGAACGCAACGGCGCTGCACAGCACCGCTGTCAAACATCCGGCCCACAGTCGTCGTACAGGCATCGTGTGTCACTCCTGTTGACCACGAGCCGTTGCAGCCTGACCACTCGTTAGTCCCACCCGGCGACCGGTCACACCGGCGTTTTTCCAAGCGGGGCGGGCAGCGTAGCGAAGGTTTCCCTGTTTCGCAAACCTATGGAATTAACGCATTTGTTGCTGTTTATGTATCTTCTGTGATCGTTAGAGTTCGACGACAATTCGAGCCGCTGTCCAGCCATTGCCGAAGTGACTCCGCGCTGCATTCGACGCGGAACACAAGTACGATCCTCGCATGGCGAATGAAACCGAACGCCGACAGGAACGGTTCACCGACGGAGCGGCAGTCCGCGCTGCTTGCAGGGACGGTCGGTTCGCTCAGCAGACTTCGGGGTGCGCTCCGGGTCTTGCGCAAGCAAATCTGGTCATTGTGCCGCAGGCGGCGGCGTTTGAGTTTCTGCTGTTTTGCCAGCGAAATCCGAAGCCGTGCCCGATTCTGGAAGTCACGGAACCGGGCGAGTTCCGTCCGACGCGAATGGCGCCGGATGCCGATCTGAGAACCGACGTGCCCCGCTACCGGGTCTGGAGGGACGGCGTCCTGGCCGAGGAGCGGTCCGACGTTCGCGACCTCTGGCAACCGGACTTCGTCTCGTTCCTGATCGGCTGTTCGTTCACCTTTGAGTCGGCGCTCCTCGATGCCGGCATTCCGGTGCGTCACCTGGAGGCCGGCTCGAACGTGCCGATGTACCGCACCAACCGTCCGTGTGACTCCGCCGGCCGGTTCCGCGGGCCGCTCGTGGTGTCGATGCGCCCGATGAGTCCTGGGCAGGCAGTTGAGGCGGTCCGGATCACGTCGCGCTATCCGGGAGTTCATGGAGCGCCGGTGCATCTGGGAGATCCGGGGGCATTGGGTATCGACGATCTGCATCGGCCCGACTTTGGCGATGCCGTCGATGTTCGCCCCGGC
>JAEUIG010000578.1 GCA_016795125.1 Planctomycetaceae bacterium
CTCGATGCCCGGTTGCCGGATGGATCGCGGGTCCATGCGGTGATTCCCCCCAGCGCGCGGCTCGGAACGTATCTCACGATCCGCAAGTTCAAGCGCGACATCTACAGCCTGGAAGACTTCCGGCGGCTCGGCAGCATTTCGGAAGCGGCCGACGAATTTCTGCAATTGTGCGTGCGGTTGCGCAAAAACATCCTGGTCGCGGGCGGCACGGGAACCGGCAAGACGACGTTTCTCAACGGCCTGTCGGCCGCGATTCCGGACGATGAGCGGATCGTCGTCATTGAGGACAGTTCCGAACTCAAGCTCGACCAGCCGCACACGCTCTACCTGGAGTCGCAGCAGTCCGACGCGCATGGCCGCGGGGCGGTCAGCATCCGCGACCTGTTCAAGGCGTCGCTGCGCATGCGTCCGGACCGGATCATCGTCGGAGAGGTCCGCGGCGGCGAGGCGCTGGACATGGTGCAGTCAATGATCAGCGGGCATACCGGCAGCATGACCACCGTGCACGCCACGTCGCCGCGCGACGCGCTGGTCCGGCTGGAAACGCTGTCGCTGATGTCGGACGTGCAGTTGCCGGTGTATGTCGCGCGGGCGCAGGCGGCCTCGGCGATCAACCTCGTAATCCAGCTCACGCGGTTCGTCGAGGATGGCTCCCGCAAGGTAACGCGAATCACCGAGCAGCTGGGACTGGACGAGGACAACCGCTACCAGTTCCGCGACCTGTTCGTTTCGCGGCTCAAGGGACGCCGCCCGGACGGCACGCTGATCGCCGAACTGACGCCGGCCGGCAATCGACCGTCCTTTGCAGCGGAGCCGTTCGAGCAAGGGCTGGAGCAGTCGATCAAGCTGACGGCGGCACTGTGGCAGAGCCCGTCTCGCCACGCCTGAGCCGCGGCCAAATACTGCGAGTTGAGTCTTCTCGCCGTGGCGGGGATAATCGCCGCCGTTCAATCTCACCACGGAGCGACTTCATGACCGCGGCTCTTATCACTCTGCTTCTTGCTCTCGGCGCTGATCCGGCCGAAGACCTCAACTGCCTCACGGCTGACGAGCGCGCCCAGGCCACGCTCTCCGCATATCTCCTTCGCGAGGTGCACAACACCCACGAACACCGTGCGCAACTCTCCGGCGAAGAACTCACCGACCGCGTCCGCTCCCTCCTGGGGATCGCGCCGCTGTCTGAGCTTCCGGAGCCGACGGGCGTCGACCTTGGTCGAGTCCAGCGCGAGACCTACCACATCGACCGCCTCGTCCTGAAGACCCCGACCAGCGTGCTGCCCGGGCTGACATTCCATCCGAAAGAACCACGCGCCGGCGCGTACCTGTATCTGCACGATTCCGGCAAACTCGCCGACGAAGCGGCCATGACTGAGATCGAAGACCTCGTTGCCGCCGGCAGCGTCGTCGTGACGATCGATCTTCGCGGCCAGGGGGAGACGGCGTCTGAATGTTCCGGCCGGTCTCCCGACCGAGCCGGCTGCAACCCGTTGTCAGCCGACGCCCAACTCGCATCCCTTCTCGGCCGCCCGCTGCTCGGCCTGCACGTCGAGGACACGCTCGCCGCCGGCCACTTCGTCGCCCACTACCAGACGGACGAGCCGCGCGAGGTCCACCTCATCGGCGTCGGCCAGTCCGGCCTCACTGCGCTCCACGCGGCCGCCCTCCGCCCCGACCTGTTCACCACCGTCACGCTGCACAATACCCCGCGCGACTGGTCCTCGCTGATCGGCGAAGCAGCCGTCGGACAACAGCTCACCGACATCGTCCCCGGCGCACTGAAGTTGTACGACCTGCCGGAGCTGGTCGAACTGCTCGGTGTCGAGCGGGTCAAGTGGGAATGATACGGCCAATATTGCGTCATTCCATTCATTCATGCACGGAGATGTGAGGATGGATGTCCGCGGTACAATGCCGGCGGCTGATGTGAGTCAGCGAAGCATTTGACCCCGGAGCCGTTCATGCCCACCGACCCGTTCTCGGCAGAGCATACTGCACTGACGCGGCGCTATTTTCTTGGCCTCGGCGCCGCCGGTGCGGCGGCGCTGGGAATGACGGGCGGCAGTGTCGCGGGCGAACCGCGCCATCCACGCCTGCAGGCCGCGATCGACGCACTCGAACCGTGGCTCACGCCGGCGGACGCGTTCCGCGACGTCTCCCGCGGCACACCGGTCCCGCACACGCTCAATGACGAACAGCGGCAGCAGGCCGGCCTCACGCGCGAGACGTGGAAACTGGAGGTCATCAGCGATCCCGATCAGCCGGCGAAGCTCAAGACTGAACTCACAACTGCCAACGGGACGGCGCTCGACTTCGCCGGGCTGATGCAGCTTGCCGAACAGCACGCCGTCCGGTTCGCCAAAGTGATGACGTGCCTCAATATCGGCTGCCCGCTGGGAACCGGCATCTGGGAGGGGGTCCCGCTGCGCGAGGTCCTGTGGCTCACGCAGCCGCGCGAGAACCTGCGCCGGGTCTACTACCACGGCTTTCACAACAACGATCCGGAGCAACTGTTCCAGAGTTCGCTGCCGGTCAGCCGCGTCCTGGAAGACCCGTTCGACCTCCCGCCCGTCATCCTGTGCTACAAGCTCAACGGCGAATGGCTCACGCCGGAGCGCGGCGGCCCGGTGCGCGTCGTCGTCCCGGAAGCCTACGGGTTCAAGTCGATCAAGTGGCTCAAGACGATCGTGCTTTCGAACCTGTTCTACGCGAACGACACTTACGGTGAGAAGAACAACGATGTCGACAGTCCGCTGAAATCGTTCGCCGCCACGCTCAACCCGCCGATGAAAGCCGATCCGGACGCCGCTATCCCGATCACCGGTTATGCGCAGGTCGGCATCTCCGGCGTTTCCAAAGTGCAGGTGTGGATTCAGAATGATGCGGACACCGCCGATCACGGCCGTTACTTCGCAGACGCACCGTGGCTCGATGCAGACATTCTTCCGCCGCCTTCAAACTGGGGGAGCGAAATCCCGCTGCCAACCCTCGGTTTTGAACGCGAAAGCGGCCGTCCGCTGTCATGGCCGATGCGACTGACCAAGGTCCATTGGGCCACCCTGCACCCAGGCCTTCCTGCCGGCGACTACACGCTGCACTGCCGGACCATCGACGACCGGGGGATCGCCCAGCCCATGCCGCGGCCGTTTCAGAAATCGGGCCACGCGGCGATCGAGAACGTCGCGCTTAAGGTCGGGGAATGAACACCGGCGGACCGGCCTGACCAGGCCGCCAGGAAATACTCATTGACATGTCGCCACATTCCGATATATTGCACTGAGAGAGGAACCAATGCCAAAACAACCTCGCAACCTGACGTCGCTCGCGGATCTTGAAGTGGCCGCCGAATGCCTGCGGGTCCTCGCACATCCACACCGGCTGCGGATGATCCAGATGTTGCTGCGGGAACGATACACCGTCGGCGAGATTGCCGATGCATGTGAACTCCCCCCGGCCATGACATCCGAACACCTGAGGCTGATGCAGCGATGCGGATTCCTCAAGAATTCCAAGGAAGGTCGCTTCGTTTACTACGAAATCGCCGAGCCGCACCTTGCGAACATCCTGCGCTGCGTTGAGCAGCGGTTCGATCGTGCGGCAGCGGGTTGATGCTTCTGGACTACATGTCGTTATGTTCCGACACGCCGCTCTTTTAAGCAAATCGAGAAGTCGCATGATTCACACCATCACTCCCCAGCAACTGCATGAACGCATCCGGTCCGGCGCGACCGTCCGACTGATCGATGTCCGCACGCCCGTCGAGTTCCAGGAGGTCCACGTGCAGGCCGCACGCAACGTGCCCCTCGACCAACTCGATCCTGCCAGTCTCGCACGAGAACGCAGCACCGCCGAAGGCGCGCCGCTGTACGTCATCTGCCGCTCAGGCAGCCGCGGCCGCCAGGCCTGCGAGAAGTTCGAACAATCGAACACCCCTAACGTGTTCAACGTCGAAGGCGGCACCCAGGCCTGCATTGAAGCCGGGCTGCCAGTCGTCCGCGGCAGAGCAACTATATCTCTCGAGCGCCAGGTGCGCATCGCCGCTGGTGCACTCGTCCTGGCGGGAGCCGTGCTGAGCTGGCTGGTCCACCCGGCGTTTCTGGGGCTGTCGGCATTCGTCGGCGCCGGACTCGTTTTCGCCGGCGTCACCGACACCTGCGGCATGGGCCTGCTGCTGGCCCGCATGCCCTGGAACCGCTTGCGCAACCCCGCCTCGTGCAGCGTGAATTAGCGCCGAGTCCTGAACATCGAGGCGTTCCATGAAGCTCGTCATAATCGGTGGCGTCGCGGGAGGAGCATCGGCGGCAGCCCGGGCGCGCCGGCTCTCGGAAGATGCGGAGATCATCCTGTTCGAGCGCGGACCGGATGTCTCCTTCGCCAATTGCGGACTGCCGTACTACGTCGGCGGCCAGATCGCCGATCGCGCCAAGCTGCTTGTGACCACTCCCGAACGCCTGCGGACGAGGTTCAATCTCGATGTCCGCACCCGTTCGTCGGTGGTCTCGATCGACCGCGCCCGCAGGACTGTCCGCGTTCAGGACCTCGCCACCGGCGGCGAGTACGACGAGAGCTACGACAAGCTGATCCTCTCTCCCGGAGCGTCGCCGTTGCGGCCGCCGATTCCGGGGATCGACCTCCCAGGCATTTTCACGCTCCGCAATCTCACCGATGTCGACCGCATCAAGTCCCAGGTGGATCAGGGAATTCAACGCGTCGTCATCGTCGGCGCCGGCTTCATCGGACTGGAGCTGGCGGAGAACTTCGTGCAGCGCGGCGTCCAAACAACGGTCGTCGAACTTCAGGACCAGGTACTTCCTCCGCTCGACAAGGAGATGACGACGCCGATCCTCGAAGCTCTGAGAGCGCACGGCGTCAACGTGCTGTTGAGCCAGTCCGCGACGGCCTTCGACAATTCGTCAGACGGCCTCAAGGTGACACTCAGATCCGGCGAGCAGTTGGCCGCCGACATGGTGATTCTGGGAGTCGGCGTGCGCCCGGAAAATGCGCTGGCCGTGGAGGCCGGTCTCGAGGTGGGACCGCGCGGCGGCATCCGCGTGAACGAACACCTCCAGACGACCGATCCGGACATCTACGCCGTCGGCGACGCCATCGAAGTCCGCGACTTCGTGACCGGCGACCCCACCCAGGTGCCGCTGGCAGGCCCGGCGAACCGTCAAGGAAGGCTCGCCGCCGATCACATTTTCGGACGGCCCGCGCAGTATCGTGGAACCCAGGGGACGGCGATTGTCGGAGTCTTTGAGAAAACGGCCGCCAGCACGGGCGCCTCCGAAAAGACACTGCGCCGTAGCGACCGTCGCTACCTCAAGGTCTACGTGCATCCCGGAAATCACGCAGGGTACTACCCCGGGGCCGAAGCAATGACCTTGAAGCTGCTGTTCGATCCGGCTTCCGGCAAGCTCCTGGGCGCGCAGGCGGTCGGCGGCGAGGGCGTCGACAAGCGGATCGACGTTCTGGCAGTCGCGCTCCAGGCTGGCATGACGGTCTTCGATCTCGAAGA
>JAEUIG010000310.1 GCA_016795125.1 Planctomycetaceae bacterium
AGCAGGGTCTGCTCGTGCGTGTGGATCGCGCACAGGCCGAGTCCCGTCACGTAGTCAATCGCCGTCCCCAGCGCAATGGCCTGGGCGATTGGCGGTGTTCCGGCTTCGAATTTCGCCGGCAGTTCGGCGACCTTGAAACCCTGCTGGGTCACCTCCGAAATCATGTGCCCGCCGCACAGGAACGGGTCCATGGCTTCGAGCAGGTCGCGACGGCCGTAGAGGACGCCGACGCCCGTGGGGCCGTACAGCTTGTGCCCGGAAAACGCGAGGAAGTCGATGCCCTCCTTCGCCACCTGCACCGGCATGTGCGGCACGCTCTGAGCGCCGTCGACGAGCACCAGCGCTCCGACCTTCTTCGCACGTCGGGTGATCTCGGCCACCGGCGGGACGGTGCCGAGGACGTTCGACATGCCGGTGACGGCAACCATTTTCGTGCGCGGCGTCACCAGCGTGTCGAGCTGGCCGACCTCCAGCTGGCCGTCGGCCGCCATCGGAATGAACTTCAGGACCGCGCCAGTCGCCTGGGCGATGAACTGCCACGGCACGATGTTCGCGTGATGTTCGATCGCGCTGAGCAGGATTTCGTCGCCGGCCTTCAGGAACTTGCGGCCCCAGGCCTGCGCGACGAGATTGATCGACATCGTCGTGCCGCTCGTGAACACGACCTCCTCGATGCGCTCGGCCCCGATGAACTTCTGAACTTTCTCGCGGGAGAGTTCCAGTTCGCGGCTGACGCGATCGCCGAACCGGTACACTCCCCGGTAAGCGTTCGCATAGTACTCTTCGTAGACCTCGCGCTCCTTGTCGATCACCGCACGCGGCTTCTGCGCGGACGACGCGCTGTCGAGATACACCACCGGCACGCCGGACGCGACTTCCTGCTGCAGCGCGGGGAAGTCCTTGCGGACCGCCTGCACATTGAGCCGGTCGGTCCGGCCCGCAGGGCGCGTGGATTCGGAGACGGACAGCGACGGCACTTTGGCGGCCGGGCGTTCGGCCGAAGCCGGCAGCGCCGACCGGGCGATGTCGCGAACGCGGCGGACCATCGCATGCAGCCCGTTACGTCGCTGCGGCACGAGATGTGATTCGAGACCAAGCCGGGCAAAGACCGCTTCCGGGTCGGCGGCGAGGATTTCCTCGGGAGTCTTGCCGTTGAACAACGTGAGCAACACAACCACGAGGCCGTCGACGATCATCGCGTCGCTCTTCGCGCGGATGTCGACCGTCGGGCGACCGTGGGCGACATTCACCGCCGCGACGAGCCAGACGCGGGCCTGGCAGCCGGGGACGAGATTCGCCTCGACTTTATCGGCGGCCGGCAGGTCGGGCAGTTCCCGCCCCAGTTCGATCAGGTACTCGCACTGATCTTCCCACTCGCCGAGGAAATCAAACTCCTCGACCAGTTCCTCGATCGTCAACTGCTCCAGTTCCGGCACCGTGCTGCTCCGCGAAAGACCCCTGTCGTACAGAGGCATTTTAGAGCGCGGGCGCGCGGGAGGCCATAGGCGCGGTGGGAGGAAGGGATTTGTCATTGGTCATTTCTCAATGGTCATTTGTCATTTCGAAAGGATCAAAAATGACTATTGACCAATGACAATTGACAAATGACCAATGCGCGCAAAAGCAAACGGCCCGCTTCCCCCTCCAGGAAACGGGCCGTTCTTCCCTCGTTCGCATCGCCCCCGGATTAGAAGACATCCAGAGTGTAGTGGTGCCCGCGATAATACGGCTTCTTCATCAGGTAGAAGTTGTGCCAGTCCGCGTTGTACACCGGAATCTGCTTCTGGACCGGGTACCGGTAGTACATGTGGTCGTAGCTTTCCGGGTACTGCTGGTAGTTGTGCGGATAGTAGACGTACGGGTAGTGGTAAAACCGCTGCCAGTTGCTGGGCTGCCCCGGAGGAGCGGCTTGAGCATCACCGGCGGTGTACGACGACACGATCGCGGCGGCGAACAGCAGCAGTCCGGAGAACGCGGCGCGTTTGAGCATGGATCGGCACTCCTGGGTCCGTGGCGGCGGTGGCCGCCTGCGGCGATCGGCCATTCTCGCCGGTTCCTCCGGCGTTCAAGTCGTCGCACACCACCAAAGATCGGCCGATCCGCCGGCGGCACGTCAGGCTTTTTCGGAAGAAACGGCACAACCGGCAAGAGCCTCACCGCCGAGAACGCGGAGAGCGCAGAGGGGAGGTTGCCGCGCGACGTTCAGAGGATCAACCGCGAAAGGCGCGAAAGCGGCGAAAGAAAGTGGTGGCGATCAAGCACGATTCCGGCGTGACATTCCATGACGCCCACTCTTTCGCCTGCCGCGTCGTTCCGCCGGACTGAAGAGTCCCGGCAGCTGCGCTCCCCTTCTTCAACGCTCTGCGTCCTCCGCGATCTCTGAGGTGATTTTCAACCGCCCTAACGGACTTCGTGGACGATGACCGCGTTGTGGCGGCCGTCGGAGCCTCGGGTGCCGGCCACCATCACGATGCGGTCCCCGATGCGGATGTCGCGATTGCGGCCGCCCCGCGACATCAGGAACTCCAGCAGCCCTTCGTCGTCGACCGGCGCGCCCGCCAGCGGAATCACTCCCCAATACAGGGCCATCCGCCTCAGGATGGCCGGCGAAGTGCTGACGCCGATGATCGGCACGTCGGTCCTCTGCTGCGAGACTTCCAGTGCCGAACGTCCTGTCACCGTGGCGACCGCGATCAGGCGGGCCTTGAGCTGTTCGGCAATCAGGGCCGCGGCATAGGTGACGGCGCCGGTGATGTTGGGGGCCTGCGGCAGCGGCACTGCTCCGCGCGGCAGCGTGCCGAAGCTTCCGGCCAGCGGCTCCGTGGCGACGGCGACGCGGTGCATCATCTTGACGACTTCCAGCGGATGATCTCCGACGGCCGTTTCGCCGGAGAGCATGCAGGCATCCGCGCCGTCGAGGATCGCGTTGGCGACGTCGGTCGCTTCGGCACGGGTCGGCAGGCTGGCATGATGCATGCTTTCGAGCATCTGCGTGGCGATAATGACCGGCTTATGCGCCCGGCGGCAGGCGGCGACAATCTCCTTCTGCACGACCGCGATCCGCGCGATGTCGATCTCGACCCCCAGGTCGCCGCGGGCGACCATCACGGCGTCGGTCGCGGCGATGATGGCGTCGAGGTTCTCGAGTGCCTCGGGTTTCTCGATTTTGGCGACGATCTGCGTCTCGCCGCCGGCTTTCTCGATGAGCCGCCGGAGTTCGACCACGTCGTCGGCCCGGCGCACAAAGCTCAATCCGAGGAAATCGACGCCGGCGGTGGCGGCCCATTCGGCCGACGGTCGATCCGAGTCGCTCAGCGCCGCCGCATGCAGCTTCACTCCGGGCAGGTTGATGCCCTGCCGGCTCTTGATCCGGCCCGCCTGCCGCACGCGGCAGGCGGCAAAGTCCTGATCGACCTGCTCCACCTGCAGCGCGACGGCGCCGTCCGCCATCAGGATGCGATCGCCGATCGTCAGTTCATCGATCAGCGCTTCGTAGGTGCAGGTCAGCTGGCCGGGTTGATCGGAATGCTCACCACGGACGAACGTCAGCGCGTCTCCGGCATTGCATTCGAGCACGCCTCCCGGGAGTTCGCCGAGTCGCATCTTCGGCCCTTCGAGGTCGACGAGCACGGCGACGGGATGGCCGATGTCGTCGCTGGCCTTGCGGATTGCCGCCAGCCGCCGCGCGTGATCCTCGGCACTGCCATGTGCCGTATTGATGCGAAAGACATCCACCCCGGCGCGGATCATCCGCACGAGCATCTCGGGGGAGTCGGAAACAGGCCCGACGGTCGCCACGATTTTCGTGTGACTGGCGCGCCGGACCGGGGTCAGCCCGCTGAGAAGTTCGGCCATGCGAGAGTCCGAAAAGTGTGAACGGTGCGAAGAGTACGAGAAGTGCTCGGAAAGTGCCCGGACGCTGGTCGCACTTTCACACTCCTCAGACTCGTCCCACCTTCAGATGGCTGGCGGCAGCCGGGCAAGCGAGGTGCAGCCTATCAGATCGCACCCGCTGAATCACTCTTCACACTCTGCTTACTTTTCGAACTTACGTGAACCGCCACTCGCGCTCGACGAACTTTGTATCGCCAGTGCCCGTCATGAACACCTGGTGGTTCAGGATTTCGCGCTGCAGCGGAATCGTGGTTTTCACGCCTTCGATGACGAATTCGTCGAGCGCGCGTTTCAGCGTGGCGATGGCCTCGTCGCGGGTCGGACGATGCACGATCAGCTTGCCGATCATCGAATCGTAATGCGGCGGGATGACGTAGCCTTCGTGCGCGTGCGAATCGAACCGGACGCCCGGTCCGCCGGGGGGAATGAACTTCGTGATCTTCCCGGGACAACCGCGGAAGTTGTTCGCCGGGTCTTCCGCATTGATGCGAACTTCGATCGCCGAGCCGTTGCAGGGGATGGTCCGCTGCTTGAGGTCCAGCTTCGCGCCGGCGGCGATGGCAATCTGCTGCTGAATCAGGTCGGCGCCGGTCACGAGTTCCGTGACCGGGTGCTCCACCTGGATGCGGGCGTTGACCTCGATGAAGTAGAACCGGTTGTCCTGATCGACCAGGAACTCGGCGGTGCCGGCGTTGTTGTAGCCGGCCGACTGCGCGAGACGGACCGCGGCCTTGCAGATATCTTCGCGAATCGATTGCGGCA
>JAEUIG010000656.1 GCA_016795125.1 Planctomycetaceae bacterium
AGGCATTAGCCTGCTTCGAAGGCCGCCTGAAGGCTGAACTCCAGCGGGCGAACTTGCATCCACCGCGTTTCCCCTTCAAACTCAGCGGACAGGTATTCCGTCGCTCAACCGTGGCATCTCCCTGGAGGTCCGATCCGTGATGCGATTGTTCTCGGCGCTGTGCGTGCTCTCGCTGTTCACTGCCCCGACTGCCGCCGAGAACTGGCCGCACTGGCGCGGTCCGGTCGGCAACTGCGTGGCCCCCGGCGCGAACCCGCCCACGGAGTGGAGCACGACGAAGAACATCAAGTGGAAGGTCGAGCTGTCGAGCAGGGAGAATTCATCGCCGATCATCTGGGACGACCAGGTGTTCGTCGTCGCGACCGAAGTCGTGAAGCCCGGCGAAGGCGAACAGCTCCCCCTGCTGGCGTTCAATCTGCTGTCCTTCGACCGCGAGACCGGCAATCTGCGCTGGAAGCAGACGGCGACCACCGCACGTCCGCATCAGGGGGTCCACGCCACCACCGGCTTTGCGGCCGCATCCCCCTGTACCGACGGCGAACGCATTTACGCCCACTTCGGATCTCGCGGCATTTATTGTTTCACGCTGGACGGCCAGCCGGTCTGGAAGCGGGACGACCTCGGCCAGATGACGATGCTCAATAACTTCGGCGAGGGCGCGTCGCCCACGCTCAGCGGCGACGCCATCATCGTCCCCTGGGACCACCAGGAAGGATCAAAGCTGTTCGTCTTCAACAAGCTGACGGGCGAGACGCTGTGGCAGATCGACCGCGACGAACCGACGGGCTGGTGCACGCCGGTCGTCGTGGAGCATGGCGGCCGCAGCCAGGTCATCATGAACGGACAGAACTTCGCCCGCGCTTACGACCTGGACGACGGCCGCGAATTGTGGCGCTGCGACGGCCAGACCGTCCGGCCGATCTGCACGCCGGCCGTCGGCGATGGCATCGTCTATGTCTGCAGCGGCTTCCAGGGGGATTTCATGGCGGCGTTCCGCCTCGACGGCAGCGGCGACATCGAGGGGACCGACAAAGTTGCCTGGACGATCACTCAGAACATGTGCGACATGTCGTCCCCTTTGCTCTCCAACGGTCGGCTGTATTTCCATCGTCGCAAGACGAGCGTGCTCTCCTGTGCGGACGCGGCGACCGGCGAGCTGCTGTACGGACCTGAACGCCTGCCCGGACTGGAAGAAGCGCAGGTCTACGCCTCGCCGATTGCCGCCGGCGGGTACGTGTACCTGACGGGAGTCAACGGCACGACGGTTGTCATCAAGGACGCTCCCAAGCTGGAAGTCGTCGCAACCAACGCACTCGAAGAATTCGTGGGCGGCACGCCGGCCGTGGTCGACGACCAGTTGTTCATCCGCGGCGAGAAGCACCTGTTCTGCATTCAGACGGCGAAGTAGCGAGCGAGCAAGTGACCCGGATGGTGCAAGTGACCCGGACGCTCCAAGCGTCCGGGTCACTGATTACCCGCTATCCCGCGCTGCCGATCAATTCCTGAATCGCCTCGACCGTCCGCCAGTTCCGCACCGTCATCGACACGCCGCTGGCGCGTTCCATTCCGGCGGCGAACTTCGACATGCCGAATCCATCCGGGGCGTGCACGTAGAGAATCCCGTTCCCGATTTCAAATGTCTCGCGACCGCCGGTGCGCGTGAGCAGGTCCTTGAGCGCGGTCGCATTCGGGCGGCCGTCGCAGAAGCCGGCGTGGACCGTTTTCGGATCTTCGGCGGCGAAGCGGGCGAACGGATTGGCGTCGACGAACTCCGTCCATTGTTTGGCGGAAACGACAGTGATCCGCGCAGGAAAGCCGAATCTCTCAGCGAATTCCGTCTCCGCAGCGCGAGACAGCCCAGCAGCGGCGCCCTTTGCACTGAATACGACGTTGCCACTCTGGATGTAGGTCTGCACGCCTACGTGACCGAGGCGCTCGTGTATCGCGCGGAGCGCTTCCATCTTCACGGCATGCCTACCGCCGACGTTGATGCCGCGATACAGCGCAATGAACACGGGCATGCGTCCGTCTCTCAATCCATGCGCTTCACCCGCCGGCTCCCGGCGCCTGCAGCGGCAGTTCTTCAAACGGCTGCACCACGACGAACCCCTTGCCGTCGAACTTCATCTGGATGGACTCGCCGCTGCCGCGTCCGAAAAACGTCTTGAGTGAGACGTCGGTCTTGAACTCGGGCGCCAACCCGCCGGACCAGGCAATCGTCGCGTTCGGGTCGGTGTACACCGGATTGCCGGGTTCCACGAGCAGCGTCAGCGGTTCGTAGTGCGACGTGATGGCGATCATGCCCGTCCCTTCGAGGCGGACGTTGAACAGCCCGCCGGCGATCATCGCCGTCACCTTCCGCATGATGGTGATGTCCCACTTGATGATGTCCTGGAACGCCAGCAGATCGTTGCCGTTGACGACGAGCGCTTCTCCCTGCAGGTTGAGGATCGAAATCTTCTTGCCGGCATCGGCCAGGTACACTTTTCCCTTGCCGGCCGCCTTGGTGAGCCGCGCTCCTTCCCCGGTGACGGCCTTCTTCAGCAGCTTGCCGAGACCGTGTTCCAGCATGCCTTCCCGTGTGAACTTCACGTCGCCACGGTACGCGATCATCGACCCCATCTTTGTCCAGACCTGGCCGTTCAGGTTCACTTCGAGAATGCGTTCGCTCTCGAGTTCGAACAGCCCCTGCCCGCGGTCCTGCTGCACGGTCTGCTGCACGAACTCCCGGATCGAGTAGCGATTGTCGTCGTCCATCGAGCGGCTCCTGAATGTTTTTGTGGCAGATTCAGACGGCGCGGCGGCCCGCGTCGCCCACAGGCATACCCGTGCGGATGGAGGAAAGCAATCGGCCGTGGTCCGCCGCAGGTTTGACGGCACTCAATGAAGCACGCTTCTGTCGTTTCCGGGGTCGTGCCGGAGAGCAGGGCGCGACCGACGGCTGTTTGCAGATTCGCGCCTCTCCCCCAAGGCGGCGGCGCCCCTTCCGCAGCGCGTCTCCACCGTCCCGTTGAGACTCCGCGGACAGGCTGCTAAAGTCAGCGGTTTTCCTCGCAGGAATCGGCGGCGCATGCCTCGTAGCGACATCAACACCCTCAGCGACGGCCGGGCGGTCGACGAAGTCTACTTGCTGGCGGACAAGCAGCTTCGCGTCAATCGGGCGGGCGATCAGTATCTGCTCGCGCAGCTCCGCGACCGCACCGGCCAGATCAGCGGGCTGCTCTGGAACGTCAAAGAGCCGGAAATGGGGCGATTCTCCTCCGGCGACTATGTCCGCGTCCGCGGCAAAGTCCAGGCCTACCAGGGAAACCTGCAGGTCATTCTGACCGGAGTCGAGCCGGTCCCGAAGGACCAGGTCGATCCGACCCAGTTCATTCCGGCCACCTCGCAGGACACGGAGCGGCTGTTCGCGCGGGTGACGGAGATCCTGCTGAGCATCACCGACCCGCACCTGCGGCGGCTGATGGAGGAATTCCTGCGGGATGAGACCGTCGCTTCGGGACTGAAACGCGCTCCGGCGGGGATCAAGCTGCATCACGCGTTCCACGGCGGACTGCTGGAGCACATCGTGAACGTGCTGGAGA
>JAEUIG010000681.1 GCA_016795125.1 Planctomycetaceae bacterium
CGTCGCTTGTCCGACATGGCTTTCGTGACGCAGCGGCTCGGCGGGAGCCCCGCCCTCCCGGTTGCAGCGGCTCGACAGGAGCCTCGCCCTCCCGCGCGTGATCTTCGCGAGACGGTATGTCGTCACTAAAACCGCTGGATCAGCATGCCGATTGCGAGTGCGGCCAGCACACCGGCAACGACTGCGCCGGTCCAGGTCAGCCATTTCAGGAGGCGGAATTCACGCTGGGCGGATTGCGTCCATTCGACCGCTTCCTGTTCCTCTTCGAGCTTGTCAAACACGCTTTTGACAAACGCCTGGCGATCGGGCGAATTGCCGGTGGCCGCAAAGTAGCAGCCGCTCACCAACAGTCGTTCTTCCGAACCGGCATCGCCGTCGTATCCCAGGCCTTCGGCGAGCAGATCGGTGAGCCGGCTCTTGAGATTGAAACGGACGCGGCAGAGCAGATTGAACAAGTGCGTGTTGCCGGGACGTGACAGTGCGCCGTGCTCCCGGAACAGCGTATAGATCCAGTCTTCAAACGCGCCGCAGACGTGCAGGGCAAATGCGGCAAGCTCTTCCTTCGTGGCCAGCGACGCGACGTCGAAGCCGCGGCCGAACCGCTGGGTCAGTGCCCGCTGCTGTCCCACCCGGCGGACGAGTTCGCTGAAACCGCGTTCGCGCTCCAGACCGGTGAACAGCAGGGTGACGGTGCAGCGCAGTCGCAGCCGCTTGAGGACCGTCTGCAGGTCGCCGTGCAGTGCGCGCTGCAGGCCTTCGGCCTCGCGGGGATTCACCTGGACGGCTTCGTAGGGGACGAGCGCGATGACGCCGTTGACGGGGCAGACCGGTTCACGGGCACGGGCAATGAGCGAACAGACGTGGTCGAAACGCCGCCGCTGAATGGCGGCTTCCTGTGCCGTGAGGACGGCTGCGGCCTGGCCTTCGTCGACGGCGCTGGCCTGTGCGCGGGGCATGGGCGCGGCGCGTGTCGTCGCACCCGCTGCCGGCATCGTCAACGTCCCGCGGGTGGTTTGTGGGGCGGACGGGGCGGAAGCGGCGGCGACCATCGACGGCGGGAGCGGCATTTCGCGCGCGGCCTGGCTGGCGAGGAACTGATCGACGCTGATGGTTCCCCGGATCGGCGCGGCCTGTGGAATCGGCGTGGGGGGCGGCGCGGGCATAGCAGCGGGGGCCGGCGCTGCGGCGGCGACAGGGACCGGAGCGGGTTGGGATTCTGCGACGAAGGAATCCGCGCCGTCGGGGACCTCCAGTCGCAACCCGGCCGCGGCCGTGTTGCCGTCGCGGCGCGTGGTGACCAGCTGGGCGATCGACGTGAGCCAGCTGGCGTTTGAGCAGAACAGGTAGATCGCGTTCGGCGAGGCGTACCAATGCAGCGCGGCGGGTCCGGTGGGAATCGCGCGGAGACTGAGATTCCGGCCAGCCGCGGCGAGCACGGCTCGTTCCTGCTGGTCACCTTCGGAACCGATGAACAGGAACAGCGGCGTCGAATCGATGGCGATGCCGTTCTCGGCGAGGGCCTGCAGACCGGCCTTGAAGGCGAAATCAATATCGGGGAATTCGCGGACGTCGCCTTCCAGCCACAGGCGGACGCCGCGGTAAATCACCAGCGGGATGACGACCAGCAGTGCCAGGATGACCAGCACGCGCCAGGCGGAGAGTGAATGCCGCCAGGGGACGTTGCGGGGATCGAGCAGGAACGCGATCCAGACGAAGATCACGGCGAGGAACAGGCAGACGGCGGCGATCCAGGCGATCCGTGCGGGGACGGAAAGCCGCATCGGCCAGCCGAACACGCGATCGACGAGGGCGGCGAATTTGCCGGGCGGCTTCGCATCCGGTGCGGGCGAGTTCATGTCGCGCGGCAGACCTTACTCGGCGATGAATCGGGCATACAGCAGCACGTCGACGACGACGAGCATGGCGACCGCCAGCCACGACCAGAGGAACCTGGTGCGGGACCGGTGGGGGGGCGCGCCGGCGACTTCGCGCCGCTGTGGCGACAGCGGCGGCCGGCCCTGGCCGAGCCGGATGGACATGGCCACCTGCTTGGCCCAGCCTTCCAGATCGGACGGGAGGCCGTGTGCACGGGTGAGGCTGTCGGCCAGCAAGGGGTCGCTGTACAGGCCGTGGAATCCGAGGACGGCGCAGTTGTAGTACACCTCGAGCGCGTCGCGGACGGTGTGGCTCGACGCCGACTGGGCCTGCGTGAAGAAGCGCTCGTTGCACAACCGCGAGTTGAACATCTCGACTTCAAAAACGTGGTTGCTCCACCATTCGCGACCGTCCCACGGCGCGTCGACGAGCATTTCGTCGATCCAGGAGACGATGGCGTACTTGGCGAGTTCCCATTGTTCGCTCGCGCCAAGCAGGGCCTCGCCCTGGTCGATGAGCGTGCGGATGCGGAGCCGCTCTTCCTGCGGATTGGGCTGTTCGCCGCGATTGATCCGCTCCAGCAGATCAAGGACGTGCAGAAAGATCGGGTCGACGGCGAGTGCGAAGCGCGGTGTCATGTGGCCAAAGGGACGGCGAAGAGGGCGAATTCCAGTCCAATCCGGCGGCCGTTGACGTTGACCGCCAGTTCCCGGTTGCCCTGCAACCGGTCGCGGTTGAGGATCATCGAGTCCTGCAGCCGCATGCCGAGCGTCTGGGTTTCCTGAACGTCGTGCCACGCCGGGGTATCGCGGCGGGCGACTTCGTAATACAGCCAGTCCTGGTTCGAGGGGAGCGCGCGAATCGCGCGGTCCACGGGACGCAGCACCAGGCCTTCCGCACGGCGTTTGAACAGCAATTCCACCTGCCGCGCGCTGCCGAGCTTCCAGTCCAGTTGTCCCGGAGACAGCAGGTCGCGGACTTCCTGCTCCGTGATGTCCTGCTTGTGCACGCCGATGAACCACTGCCAGTCGGAGTGGAACCACTGCGGTTCCAGGCTGACCTGCATGCCCATGCCGACGCCGACAAAGAACCGCTGCTGGTACTCGTAGTCGCGCACGGAGTAAATCGACGTCTCAATCGCGAGCTTGAGCTGTCGGAAGATCCGTGCGAGGTCTTCGTGATCGTACGGCGGAATGTCGGTCACGCGCCGGGAGGGGGTGAAGATCGACAGTTGACCGACGATTCGCGCCAGTTCCGTGTAGGCGATGAACGGGTGCACGCCCTTCGCGAACGCCAGCACCGAGAGGGTGGCGAAGGCGGCGTTGAGCTGCCCCAGCATCATGATCCGTTCCATGTCGCCGGGATGGCGGCTGTCGAGGCCGATGCCGCGGTTGGTGACCTGCTGGGACAGGACTTCGACCTTCTGCCCGATGATGTCGTACACGGCGCGGACGATGCCGCGTCCCAGTCCGTGCCACGCATCGACCGACATCACCGGCGGAATGTAGGCTTCATCGATCTGCGGGACCGCTTCGCCCTCTCCCGCGCGCTTGATCTGCGCGATGGGCAGGAGTTCGAATCCGGACAGGTCCTGCGTCGACAGCAGAATGCGGACGTTCAGGTCCTTGAGTTCGATTTCCTGATCGTTGCCGCCGGCGCTTTCGTCCTGCATCACCAGCGACGCGCCGGAGAAGCGGCTTTCGAGCCCCCCCTGTTCGAGAGCGACGTTGGTGCGGCCCAGGTGCAGCTTGGGAATACCGAGGTAGACGCGAACCCGGGTTTCCTTCTCGAAGGCGTCATCGAGGCTGGCCAGAGCGGACTTCAGTTCGCCGAGGTCCTGTTTCAGGCCGACGTCGTCCGGCTCCTGTCCGAGGTCCAGCGAGACGATCGTCCCGTCGCGCATCCGCGCGCGGAGCCGCTGGATCTCAAAGCGGTGATTCTTGAGAGCGTCCTCGCTGTACTCGAGATCGTACAGCCCGTAGGGATAGGGATGATTCCACTGCTCCGTCGTCTGCAGCAGCTCGGTCCAGTAGCGATCCGCCGCCTGGAAATGCTGAGGGCGGAGAAACAGTCCCTCATGCCAGTGAACCGGCAGATTTCGCATGTCGCTTCAACCTCGGTCATCATGACGCCGCGAGCGAGTCCGGCCCCGGCGAGGCAGCCCCGTGCATCGCGGGCAGACAGACGATCCATCCTGCGTCGGCCTCCCGCCTGTGCGGGCGTCATGCTAGTCAAGCGGTTTCGCCGTGTAAACGTCCATCCTCGCTGGTCTTAGCACAAACGTGTGCGCAGCGCAGCGAGTGAGCGCAGGAAAACTTTGACCAGATTGCTCAAACCGGTCGATCCGCACATCCGATACAGACGGTATGCCCTGCGGCGGGGGACAGCATTGCGCTTACACGTCACGCGTGACGGGCAATGTCCGCAGGGGGCCGCGCTGCAAAGGTCAGCGGCAGATGGGGCGATTCTTCGGATCGGCGATCCTGACGGTCACGGCGTGCATCGGCGCCGTGTCGGCGGTGGTGTGCGCCGAGCCGGCTGCAGGCGTACGCCCTGGTTCGTCGACTGCCGGCCAGCGCCCGAGTGTGGCGACAGACTTCCCCGAGCCAGAGCCGGCGCTCACGGACTGGTTGTCGGCCGGGCCGCCGTCACCGGTCGCAGCCACGCCGCCGGCGGAGTCGGCGCCGCCGCGGATGCTGTTTTTCGGACCGGATCGGTCGGCGCCGACGACCGCGAGTGAATCAGAAGCGACAGTTCGCGCGTCGGATGCGGCCCGTCCTGCGTCGAGTGAACAGCTCTATCTCGAGGCGCGTCGCCGACAGCAGCGCACGCAGCGACGGCAGGCGACTCCGCCGCCTCCGCCGCAAACGCAGCCGCCGCCGGCGTTTCCACAATCGACGAACCAGTACCTCGAAGCCCGCCGTCGGCAGTCGCAGGTACGGCGACCTGGCCCGCCGGTTGTGGCGCCGCCGTCGACCACCACGAACATCTCTGTCTCTGAGACGAACCCGGCCGAGTCGGTCGAGTTGTTCGACGAAGCACGGCGCTTGCAGAGCCAGTCGCAGTTGCCGCAGCGGGCAACGCGTCCTGCTCCGTCGCCGGAGGGGATCGTCGTTGCGCCGCTTTCTGGTCCAGCGCCGGAAGTCCAAGCGCCCCTCGAACGTCATGAATCGACGCTGCCTGCGCGGATCGAACGACAGCCGCCGCAACCGTCGCCGGTCCCGCGAATCGCAGTCGCCCCTGCCCCTCAGGCGTCGCTGCCGCCCGTGCCGCAGCTCGATGCGCCGGATGATTCATTGCAGGCGGTGACGGGGTTTGAACTCTTTGACAAAGCGCGGTTACGACAACGCCCGACGCAACCGAGCCTGCCTGTCCCGGCGGCAATGCCGCCGCTGGTCGCAGCCGCGCCGTCTGCAGATCCCGCAGAGGCGCTGGAGCGCTACGACGACGCACGGCGGATGCAATCGCGCTCGCAGCAGGGGCCTGCCGTGCCGCGACTGCCAGAACCGGAAGGGGTTGCCGCCGTTCCCAGCGGGGAACGTGCGACGGCTCCGCAATCGCGCGCCGCACTCTACAGCGACGCCCGCCGCCGGCAACTGCTGTCGCACGACCGAATGTCGCTGCCCGAATGGGGGACTGCACCCGACGACGTCGCGCCGCCGGCGCCGCCACTGGAGCGACAGGCCATCGACGTGACGGCGTTCGCCGGAGACCGCGACGGAATGGGAGGCATCGCACCGCTCGGGGCAATGTCGGACGAATCCGACAGCCGGCCGTCCCTGCAACTTGAGTCTCCGTTTGTTGATGATCTGCCGCCCGTCGTGCAGGTGGGTTACGAGGAGTCGGGCGATTCGCAGCAGATCGCGCGGCCAATGTTCAATCAGCTGCTGGATGAGAGCGAACAGTCGCCGATTCTCCAGACGGGACTGGAGTTCCCCGCCTGGGACGCCGTGAGAGGGTGGGCGGCGCCGGATCATCACAATCACGAGTGCGAAGAATGCTGGGACAATCCGTGGGAGCGGTTGTTCTGTCTCGGCATTCACAAGAATACGCCCGACATCGGAATCGGTCAGGAACGGGTGGCGCTCGGCGGGTTCGAGATCGACGCCAGCCAGCCGTTCAACAATGTGCGTGTGCGATACGACTCGGTGTACGGGCTTCCGTTTCCTGATCGCGCGCTGTGGTTCTGGGCGAAGTCGGGCAACGGGCCGCCGGCTGCGGGCGAGGTCGTCAACTACCAGGACTTCCGGGTCTACTCGGAAATCGGGGGCAAGTCGGCTTCGGCCATCGTCGAGTATCCGCTGCGGTCACTCGATCCGGAAATCAACGGCAACACCACCGGCTTTGGCGACATGGTCGTTGGCAACAAGGCGGTGATCGTCGATGGCCGCTACTGGCAGATTACGCAGGTGTTCCGCACCTACGTGAACAGCGGCAACGTGAAGAAAGGCTTGGGCAACGGCCACGTGTCACTCGAGCCGGGGGTGCTGGCGCGCTACAAGTGGACCGACTCGACGTACCTGCACGGCGAACTCAAGTTCTGGTTTCCCGTCGGCGCCGATCCGAACTTCGGCGGGCAGATACTCCGCACGGGCTTTGGAATCTCCACGATCGGTTATGAGACGGACACGTTCGCGGCGATTCACTCCAGCGAAATCGTGTTCTACAACTTCGTGGGGGGCCGCAAGACGGTGTTCCCGGTCGGCAGCCGGAGTGTCGACGGCGAAGTCTGCGCAACGTGGTTGTTCGGCGAGCGGTTTGTTCTCGGTCCGGCCGGTGACCTGGGCCTGTTTGAAGTCGGCGTCAACGGCGGGTTCGGGATGGGCGACAGCTGGATCGACGGGATGGTGAGGTTCGAGCTGCGGTGGTCGTATTGACGACACACGCGATGTAAAGCGGCGCGAGTGGCGTGCCGCATCAAAAACCGTCGCATCAGATTCAGCGCCGACTCACCGGCCGGCAACGCCTTCGGCCGCCCCGCCGGGGCGGGCTGCCTCGCATTGCCAACCCACGGGTTCCGCTCAACTCGCCTGGCGGTGAGATGAGCTCCACCCGTGGCTACTTCTGACGCCCCTCGCGGGGCGGAGTCGTCATACTGCTTCGACTAAGAGCCTATCCGAGAACTGCAAACCAACCGGGTGGCCGGGGTTGGAGCAACGCGAAACCCCGGCGAACACACACCGGGGCTTCCCTTCGGTCCAGCCCCGGCCACCCCTTTTCGGTTTTCGGATAGGCTCTAAACACCAGGCATCAAACCACCA